>CAZNHG010000497.1:0-1996 GCA_964572555.1 uncultured Devosiaceae bacterium
CGCTGATGTGCTGCCGAAGGCAAATCTGAGCATGCTCTACGACGTCTCGCACAACACCTGCAAGCTGGAGGAGCACCCGATTGACCGTAAGCCGATGCGCCTCTACGTGCATCGCAAGGGGGCGACCCGGGCGTTCGGAGCGGGGCATCCGGATCTACCGGCGGTGCTTAGAAAAGTTGGCCAGCCGGTGCTGATCGGCGGCACGATGGGTACCGCATCGTACGTGCTCGTGGGTGTCAGACAGAGTGAAAGCCTAAGCTTCAGTTCCGCGTGTCACGGCGCCGGTCGGGCAATGAGTCGGCACCAAGCGACCCGGCAATGGCGCGGCCGGGAGGTGATTAACGAGCTGGCGACGCGGGGCATCCTGGTGCGCAGTCCATCGATGCGGGGTGTGGCAGAGGAGGCGCCGGAGGCCTACAAAGATGTCAGGGCCGTCGTTGAGGCCGCCGACCGTGCCGGGCTGGCGCGCAAGGTGGCGAGGCTCGAGCCCGTGGTCTGCATCAAGGGTTGAGGCCTGAAGCGGGCCCACGGTGAGCGTTGGCGGGCGCCGTTGCGTTGACGCACGTCAACAGGGAGCCAAGCCGTTGTTGCTATATTCAGATGCGTGAAGCCGATCGTGCGCGCTCGGCAATATCCGGCGATAGCGTTGCGGACCCATCCGCTTGCGGGCTGCGGGTCCGGGGCAAATGAGAGGGCGAGGGCAATGCAAATCCCCGTTCAGGTCACGTTTCGCAATATGGATCACTCCCCGCTACTGGAAGGCAGAGTACGTGAGGAGGCGGCGAAGCTCGAGCGCTACTTTGATCGAATCGTGGGCTGCCGCGTCGTCGTCGAGGCTCATCATCACCATCATCATAAGGGTAACCTCTACCACCTGCGTATTGATCTGACGGTTCCGGGGGCGGAGCTGGTGGTCAGTCGTGAGCCGGCGCAGCACCATGCGCACGAGGACGTCTATGTGGCTGTCCGCGATGCGTTCGATGACATCACCCGGCAGCTCGAGGACCACGCGCGCAAGCGCCGCGATGATGTCAAATATCACGAGAGACCGTCCCATGGTCGGATTCGGGAAATCATGCCAGCGGCAAACTACGGCATCATCGAGACTTCGGACGGGCGAGAGATCCATTTCACCCGCAACAGTGTTGTCGATTCTGATTTTGACAAGTTAGATGTCGGTGACGAGGTGCGCTTCGCTGAAATCGAGGGTGAAGACGGTCCTGCTGCGAGTACAGTCCACCTTATGGGCAAGCATCACATCATTGGCTGACTCGGGGTATCCGCGCGCGGTTGCGGTGCGCCGTGCGCCCCAAGAAGGCGGGACCGGGCCAAGGCCTGCAGGGGAAAGGAGGTGGTGGCCACGCATCAGTGCTGCCGTCTGAATTTTCTGCCCTCTACTACGGCCTTGCCCCGGTGCGGCGGCGCGGCGTACTTCCACCGCATCGGCTCGACCGTCGGACCTCGGCGCTTGGCCGCCCTGTAAGCTTCCCCGCCGGCTCTCGCGCAAAAACCGCAGGTTCACCTCTGTGCTTCCTGCTAAGGAACAACATAGCCTTCCTGCGCCGTTCGACTTCTTTTTCAGGCACGCTTGAAGTATCAGTCAACCGTTGTCTTCGAAGAAATCGTAGCTTTCGCTATCGCGGTGAAAATCCAGTCGCTTCCAACGGACGATGTGTTAGCGAGTCTGCGTACGAGGCCCAGCGGCCTAAGCGATGCGGATGCCGCACGGCGGCTGGACGATTTTTCGCCCAACCGTATTGAGCGGGTCGTCCAGGTGCCTTGGTGGCGGCGGCTCATGGCCGGTTTTACCCATCTCCTAGGCATCGTACTGTGGATTGCCGCGGGACTGGCCTTCTTTGCCGAGGCAACCGATCCGGGCAAGGGAATGGCTACCCTGGGTGTAGCTATCGTCGGTGTGATCGTTATCAATGCGCTCTTCACCTTCTGGCAGGAGCACCGGGCAGAACGGGCCATTCTGGTACTCGAACGGCTGATG
>CAZNHG010000498.1:0-1004 GCA_964572555.1 uncultured Devosiaceae bacterium
CGCCAAGCTGCCGTCGGCGCACAAGATCGCGGTCGAGCAAGGCCAGCGCGTCGACTTCGTCGTCGGCGGAGCCAGCGTCAAGCGCTTCGATCGGGCCAGCGGCGAGCGGCTCGACGGCCGGCGGGGGTGGTGATGGCGGCCCCGGGAGCCGAAGCGATCGCCGCGCGTCCGCCCCGCGCGCAGCGGATGCGGGCCGTGCTCGACGACGACCGCTGGCTCGGGCGCTTTCTGATCGCCCCGGCCGTCATCTACATCGTCGCGCTGGTCGGCTTTCCGTTCGTGCTCGCCGTCCTCTACAGCTTCAGCAGCGTCACCGTGGGCAGCTCGAGCTGGGAGCTGGTGGGCCTGGAAAACTTCCGCAGCCTCATGGGCAGCAATACGTTCTGGCTGGCCATGAAAAACACGGTGGTGTTCACCTTCGTCTCCCAGGCCTTCGTCCTGGTCCTGGCGAAGATTCTGGCGATGGCGCTGCTCAAGGACTTCCCCGGAAAGTGGGTGGTGCGCCTGCTGATCATTCTGCCCTGGGCGGCGCCGATCTCGCTGGGCGCCATCGGCTGGCTGTGGATCCTCGACTCCGTCTACAGCGTGGTGAACTGGACGGCGCAGGCGGTCGGCATCTTCGGCCCGGAGACCTGGCCCTACTGGCTGGGCCAGCCGGACCTGGCGATGGGCTCGGTCATCGCCGTGCACACCTGGCGCATCCTGCCGCTGGCGACGATCATCATCCTGGCGGGCCTGAGCTCCATTCCCCAGGACCTGCACGACGCGGCCGAGGTCGACGGCGCGGGGTTCTTCCGCCATCTGTTCCAGGTGACGATCCCGCTGGTGCTGCCGATCATGCTGATCGCGCTCCTGTTCGGCATCGTCTTCACGTTCACCGACATGATCGTCATCTACGTGCTGACCCGCGGCGGACCGTTCGATTCGACGCAGATGCTGGCGAGCTGGGCGTACTTCACGGGAATCGAGGGCGGCGACCTGGCCGAGGGCTCCGCCATCGTGCT
>CAZNHG010000498.1:1014-1979 GCA_964572555.1 uncultured Devosiaceae bacterium
GGTGGCGATCCTGTTCCTGATGGTGGCGCGGCGGACGGAGGTGACCTGAGATGCGCGCGCCCGTCGAAAAGGCGCGCCGCTGGGGCGCCGGCGGCCTCAACTTCGGCATCGTCGCCGCGTTGACGGCGTTCACCGCGTTTCCCTTCTATTGGATGCTGGTCACCGCCTTCAAGCACGAGAACGACCTGCTCAGCCGGGAGAACAACCCGTATCTCTTCAACGAGCCGCCGACCCTCGCCAACTTCCAGCTGCTCTTCGAACAGACCCAATATCCGCAGTGGCTCGTCAACACGGCCGTCGTCGGCGTCGCGGTTGTCGCGATCACGCTGCTGCTCGCCGTGCCGGCCGGCTACAGCCTGGCGCGCCTCGCCGGGCGCTGGGGCCAGACGCTGGCGATCGGGATCTTTCTCACCTACCTCATCCCGCCCACGATCCTGTTCATTCCGTTCTCGCGGATCGTCGGCCAACTCGGCCTGCAGGATACCCTCTGGTCGCTGGTCCTGGTCTACCCCAGCTTCACCGTGCCGTTCTGCACCTGGCTGCTCATGGGGTTCTTCAAGACGATCCCGTCCGACCTGGAAGAGGCGGCGATGGTCGACGGACTGAGCCGCTTCGGCGCCTTCGTCCGAATCGTGATCCCGGTCTCGGCCGCCGGCATCTTCACCGTCATCATCTTCTCCTTCGCCCTGGTGATGCAGGAGTTCGTCTACGCCCTGACGTTCATCACCTCGACCTCGGACTTGACCGTCAGCGTCGGCGTGCCGACGTTCCTGGTGCGCGGCGACGTCTACTTCTGGGGCTCGCTGATGGGCGCATGCCTCATCGCCAGCCTGCCTATCGCGATCGTCTACAACCTCTTCGTCGATCGCTTCATCGCCGGCTTCACGGTGGGCGCCATCAGGTAAGTCGGCGGCCGCATGCAGGCGGGTGCCGGGTCCTGCAAGCCTCCGCGGCAATACGGATTC
>CAZNHG010000499.1:0-1978 GCA_964572555.1 uncultured Devosiaceae bacterium
GATCGTCACCCTGCTGATCGGCGACAGCGAGTTCGACAACCCCAAGACCCTGGCCGCCTTCGGTCTGGGCCTTGTGCTGTTCCTGTCGACGCTTTGCCTGAACATCTACGCCCTTCGCATCGTGAAGAAGTATCGGGAAGCCTATGACTGAGATGATCGACGAGCGCGAAGACGTGACCGGCTCGGAAGAGGCCGCCCGGCGTGCGAAGCGGCGCAATACGAAGAACCTGCGCCTGCAGGCATACGGTGTCGGAGCCATCACGCTCGCCATCGTCATGCTGGGCACGTTGCTGTTCTCGATGGTCTCGACCGGCTATCTCGCGCTCACCCAGACGCATGTCACCTACGACGTCCCGTTGCCGGCCGGGCAGATCGATCCGGAATCGCCGCTCGGCGTGGACTGGAACGCGATCGTCCAGGAGCCGTTCATCGCCCTGTTCGACGGTGTCGCGCCGGAGCAGGAGAAAGCGCTCACCGACATTCTGAGTTCCGGTGCCTCCCTGTCGGTGCGCGACATGGTGACATCCGACCCGGACCTCGTGGGTGAGACGGTTACGGTAACGGTGCCGTTGTCCGATGACTTCGATCAGTTCGAGAAGGGCCTGATCGATCGCGACACGCCGGCCGAGTACCGGCTGGTTTCCGATCAACAGATCCAGTGGTTCGACCAGCTCGAGTCGATGGGGCGTATCACGACCCCCTTCAACTGGGCGCTGTTCAGCAACGCCAACAGCCGCTACCCCGAACTCGCCGGCCTCAAGGGCGCCATCCTGGGCTCCTTCTATGCGCTAGTGGTGTGTTTTCTTCTCAGCTTTCCCATCGGCATCGCCTCGGCCGTCTATCTCGAGGAATTCGCTCCGAAAAACCGCTGGACGGACCTGATCGAGGTCAACATCAACAACCTCGCCGCCGTCCCTTCCATCGTCTTCGGCCTGCTGGGTCTCGCGGTGTTCATCAACTTTCTCGGCTTTCCGCGCTCGGTCCCGCTGGTGGGCGGCATGGTTCTCTCGCTGATGACCCTGCCGACGATCATCATCTCGACCCGCGCCGCGCTCAAGGCCGTGCCGCCCTCGATCCGCGAAGCGGCCCTGGGCATGGGCGCTTCGCGCCTGCAGGTGGTCACACACCACGTCTTGCCACTGGCCATGCCGGGCATCATGACCGGTACGATCATCGGCATGGCCCAGGCGCTCGGCGAGACGGCTCCGCTGCTGCTGATCGGCATGAACGCCTTCATCACAGCGGCGCCCGACAACTTCATGAGCGCCTCGACCGCGCTGCCCACCCAGATCTACATCTGGGCCGACAGCCCCGAGCGCGGGTTTACCACGCGCACCTCGGCCGCGATCCTGGTGCTGCTCGGTTTCATGATCATAATGAACGGAACGGCCGTGTTCCTGCGCCGCCGTCTGGAAAGGAAATGGTGATCCGGCCATGAGCGAAGCCACCGAACTCAACCCTGCCGCCTCTCAGACGCCGGGCGGCGACAGCCCGGCATTCGAGACCATCCGCAAGCCGTTCGACCTGCCCGGCGGCGCGCGCACCAAGGTGAGCGCCGAGAATGTGAGCGTGTTCTACGGTGACAAGCAGGCGCTCCACGATGTGTCCGTCGACCTGCCGGCGCGCGCCGTCAGTGCCTTCATCGGCCCCTCGGGCTGTGGCAAGTCGACCTTCCTGCGCTGCGTCAACCGCATGAACGACACCATCGAGGGGTGCCGGGTCGCCGGCCATGTCAGGATCGATGGCGACGACATCTATGCGCGCGGCGTCGATCCGGTGATCCTGCGGGCCCATATCGGCATGGTGTTCCAAAAGCCCAACCCGTTCCCCAAGTCGATCTTCGAGAATGTCGCCTATGGTCCCCGGATCCATGGCCTCGCGCGCAACAAGACCGACCTCGAGGAGATCGTCGTCTCCAGCCTGCGCAAGGCGGGGCTGTTCGACGAGGTCAAGGACCGGCTCAACGCGCCGGGCACGG
>CAZNHG010000500.1:0-1971 GCA_964572555.1 uncultured Devosiaceae bacterium
GCCTTCGCCCATGGCGATCTCCTTTGGTTGGCGCGGCCCAAAAGCGGGCTCTGGTCGGCACGGGGCCGTCTAGGTCAGACCAACGAGCCTTGAGGGGTTGTCCCGCACCATCCGGCTCACGTCATCCTCGGTGAATCCCAGGGCGAGAGCCAGTTTCATGAACTGGCGCATGCCTTCGAGCGGACTGGGATTGTCCACCTGCCCCAGATCCGAGGCCAGCGAGGAGTGGGACACGCCGGCCGCCTCGATGTGCTCCTTGAGATCCTGGGGCGAGAAGACGTTGAAACGCGAGTCGATGTAAAGACACGCCGACTGTTCCACCAGCGCGCCGAGCTCGGCAAGCTCTGCGATGTCGTCATAGGTGAAATGGAGCCCATACATGGGATGATTGATGAGAAGGCGGTTTACCCCGCGCTTCTTGGCTTCCGTGAACAGGGTCCAAATCTCGGAGATATGCAGGTGCCCGGACGACAGGATCGCATCGAACTCCGCAATGGAATCGAGGATTTCCTTGACCACGTCGAGAAGCTCGCCATAGGCGTCCACGACCGTGATGCCCGGCGACGTCTTGAGTTCGACATTGGAGGCGAGCCGGCTCTTGCGGCGCGAGCTGCGCAAATGGTTCGCCGATTGCGCAGTGGGCATCCAGATCAGCTTTGCGCCCATCTTGAGCTGTGCGTCCACAACGAACGGATTGAGCCCGCCCGTGCTGTTGTTCAGGACAAGGCCGCTATACATGGCCACGTCGTGGTGGCCGAGCACGCGCTCCATGATGGGCAGGAACGGCGCCACCGAATAGTGGTGGTCCTTGAACAGCAGCCCCTTCATCCCAGCCGCGGCGGCCTGCTCGACGGCCTGGAAATGGTCGAGTTGCCGCGGCATCGTGGAGGGACCGGAATGCACATGCAGATCCAGGGCGCCAACCAGCAGGCGGTCGATCACCTCATCGTCGATCTGTTGGATCAGTTCGCGAACCTCGGCCCGGTTCTTGTCAGACATGATGGCTCCTCATTGGTTGCGCCCTGACTTAGAACTTGACACGCAACCGCCTCAACGTATCTAACGTCCCCATTTCGGCAGGCGAAACGGAGACTGGCGGAATGGGAATTAGAGCGATCGAGCGGGCCCTGGATGTGCTGCGCGAGATGAACCGGCAACCCTATACATCCATCGCCCATCTGCACGAGCGCACGGGCCTGCCCAAGCCCACCCTCTTCAGGATCCTGAGAACGCTCGAAGACGCCGGCTATGTCGAGAACGATCCGCGCCTGGGCGGATACCAGGTCAGCGCTCTGGTCGGGTCCTTGAGTTCGGGATTTCACAAGGAACCGATGGTGGTTGAGGCCGGCCGTCCATGGGCCGTGGCGGTGACGCGCAAGCACCAGTGGCCGGTCTCGATTTCCCTTCTTGACAGAGACGCAGTCGTGGTGCGTTTCAGCACCGTGCCCGACAGCGCGATGTCGCCCTTTCATGCCACGGTCAACATGCGGCTGCCGCTCATCACGAGGGGCATGGGGCTGGCCTATCTCGCCTTTGCCTCCGAAGCCCAGTTCGCCCTCATTGCTGACATGCTTCGCAGCACCAACGATCCTGAAGATGCGTTGGCCCACGAGCCCGAAAAACTCGAAAAACTGATCGCGCACGTCAGGGAAGTTGGATACGCGACACGGTCGCCGCACGTTGAACCGCGAAACTCCAACACCATCGCGGTCCCGATCTTCAACGCAGAAGGTGAAGTTGCTGCAACTCTGGGCCTTACCTATTTCACCTCGGCGTTCCGAACTCGCTTGGAAGCCTGTGAACGCTATGCACCGGTCCTCAAGGCCGCAGCAACAGAGATTTCCCAGGACCTTGCCAGGTTGGACAAGGCGCCATGAGCACCAACCAATTCACCGAACTGCCAAACTAGAGCATCGGGCGAGAAGGATGAATCGAGAGGTTCCGGCGTGATGGCAAGTCTGATTCCAAGAC
>CAZNHG010000501.1:0-1965 GCA_964572555.1 uncultured Devosiaceae bacterium
AACATCAGCCGCTTGCGCTCGTGCATGTCGGAGGTGATGACGAGGTCCTGCACCTTCTTGTGCATGACCTCCCGGTCCGCGAGGAACTGCGGAATGATACCCGTAACCTGCCCGTCATTGGCCAGGACGGAATCGGCGAGCTCACCCATCAGCCCCACCGAGCCGCCGCCATAGACGAGCCTCAGGCCAGCCTCCGCCAGCGCGGCGCCCAGCACCACGGCGTCCCGCACGTAGACGGGATCACCGCCCGAATTCGAGCCGCAATAGACACAGACGCTGGAAATAGTGCTCATGAACTCGCTTCCGCCAGGCTACCGGGTGTTGTGCAGGAGACCCTGGAAGGCACGATAGCTCGCCTTGGGCGTGCGCTTCTGGGTCGCGTAATCAACATGCACGATCCCGAAGCGCTTGTCATAGCCTTCCGCCCACTCGTAGTTATCCATCAGCGACCAGGCGAAGTAGCCGCGCATGTCGGCCCCGCGCTCACGCGCCTTGAGAACCGCCTTGAGGTGCGCGTCGTAGTAGGCGACGCGGCGCGGATCCTCGGTGCCCTCGACTTCGGCCATGCCGTTCTCGGTGACGTAGAGCGGCAGAGTGGTGTAATCGCCGGCGATCCGCACAAGGATGTTCTCGAGCCCCTGCGGATAGATTTCCCACCCGATATCGGTGGTCTCGAGTTCCCCCTCGACCTTGCGGATCGGGAAGACGGGGCGCTCCGGATCGTGCGCCCACAGCCCGCGCGTGTAGTAGTTCACGCCCAGCCAGTCGAGCGGTGCCGCCACCGTGCGCATATCCTCCTCGAAGCCCGCGGGCATGTTGTCGCCGAAGGCCTCGAGAACGTCGACCGGATAGGCGCCCTTGAACAGCCCGTCGAGGAACCAGCGATTGAAGATGCCGTCCCACGTACGCGCCGCCTGCCGGTCGGCATCGCTGTCACTGGCCGGCTCGCACCACTCGAAGTTCAGAACGATGCCGAGATTGGAGCCCCCCTCCTCGCGCATCGCCCGCACGGCGGTTCCGTGCGCGAACAGCACATGGTGCATGGCCCGCGCCGCCGCACGGATATCCCGGTAGCCCGGCGCATGGATACCGAGGAAGTGGCTCAGGAAGGCCACGCACCACGGCTCGTTGATCGTCGCGGTTGCTGCCAGCCGGTCGCCGAATTTTTGCTGGATCAGGACCGCATAGTCCGCGAACCAGTTGGCGATGTCGCGGTTCATCCAGCCGCCCTTGTCCTGCAGGGCCGAGGGCAGATCCCAGTGATAAAGCGTGCCGAACGGCTTGAGGCCGCGCTCCAGCATGCCGTCTATCAGCCTGTCATAGTAGTCGAGCCCGTCCTGGTTGAGCGTGCCCACCCCATCGGGAACGATCCGCGGCCAGGAGAACGAGAACCGGTAGCCGTCGAACCCGGCATCGCGCATCAGGTCGAGGTCCTCCGCCCAGCGGTGGTAGTGGTCGCACGCTACGGCGCCGGTGTCGTTGTTGTGAATGTTCCCGGGCGTACGTGAATACGAATCCCAGATGGACGGCCCGCGCCCGTCGGTCTGCCCGCCCTCGATCTGATAGGCCGCCGTCGCGGCGCCGAACACGAAGTCGGGCCCGAACTGGTCGCGCGACACAGTGAACATTTTTCCTCCCCCTATGCCTCAAAGAGGCACGTACTTCATGGTGCAATCGATTACATTCTTGCAGGAAGGGATATCGTTCCTGCGCGGGAAGTCAAGAGGGCGGACGCGTTTTCAGCAAAAGCGGATGCCGGTCTTGCCGCCCGGAGGCGCGGCCGTTCAACAAAGTTGGGGCTCTCGTTTCATGCCCGGCAAAACGCACGGAACCGCGCCCGCCGGCAGATTGCCGGCAGGCTCAGAAATGTTATTAACATTATGTAAAAGACACCTGCGGTGCAGGACCGCCTAGACCAGCGCCTTGATCAGTGCGCTTGCCGCCGCACCGAAACCCTCGGCCTCG
>CAZNHG010000502.1:0-1965 GCA_964572555.1 uncultured Devosiaceae bacterium
GTTGTGACGGTTGGCCCGACCGGGGCGTCTACTTCTTTTTCGAGAACGGAGAAAGCCGCAGCGACGGTACACCCCGCGTGGTCCGGGTTGGAACACACGGGTTGATCAATGGGTCGGCCTCGACGCTCTGGCAGCGGCTTTCACAGCATCGCGGCACCTTGTCTCCGAAAGGTGGAAATCATCGCGGCTCCGTCTTCCGGGCGCTCGTCGGATCCGCGATCCGTGCAAGAGAGGGACGGACATTCCCGACCTGGGGAGACAAGAAGACTGCTGATGCGCAAGTTCGCGAAGGAGAGCGCCCGCTGGAAGAGGCCGTCAGCGACCATATCGGGGCCATGCACGTGGCCTGGCTCGACATTCCAGATGACCCGGGGCCGGATTCTCTGCGGGGCTTCATCGAGCGAAACGCCATTGCTCTACTCTCCAACTATGACCGCGTACCCATTGATCCGCCATCACCAGGGTGGCTTGGCCGAGACAGCGATCGGGATCGTGTGCGCATGTCCGGGTTGTGGAACAACAACCACGTGACCGAGACACATGACCCGGCGTTTCTTGAGGTTCTGGAGGCACTAATCGAGGAGCGACCTGCTTCTCCGAAGAACCCGCCTGCGATGAACAAAGTGCCCCCGATCCTCGTCATGCAATGCGCGAAGTCGAAGAGAGACGGCGGCTGGTTTCAGGCTCAAGACGGTACGGCGCTTGCCTTCGTCGCGGATCCGACACTTGCCCCGCCCGTCCCGGGCATCCGGACGGTTCATCCCGATTCAGTGGATGAAGACGGAGTGAGCTGGCGGCGGCGCGTGCTTGATTACAATCGTGCGTATGCCGCGACGGGCGCGAACCCCCTCGGGCTGCATGCCGCCGCTGATCTATACAGGAACCCGACCTACGGCGCTGTTGCTGGCGCCATGCCAGCCGACCGCTTCTACATTCTCTCCGCCTGTTGGGGGCTGGTCCGGTCGGACTTCCTGCTGCCGAACTACGATGTCTCGTTCAGCCGGTCGCAGGGTGTCCCGCCGCACGCGATCCGCACCGCTGGCAAACACTGGCACGATTTCAACATGCTCGACCTGATGGAGTCGGCGCCACTGATCTTCATCGGCGGGCAAAGCTACCTCGACGCATTCGCGCGCCTTTCCCGCGACTACCAGGGCCCGAGGATTGCCTATTACAATCTCTCCCAACCGCCCGCGCTTGGTGGGATCGAAATGCGCCGCTTCGAGACCACGACGAAGACAAACTGGCACTACGCGCTGGCCCAGATGCTCGTCGATGGCAATCTACCCTCGCAGGCAGCCGTCGCCGCGGTGCCGCCTTCGCCGCGCAGAACGCCATCGCAGGGCGCGACTGCAAGCCCGCGAACATACGGGAAGTACACCGCGCTACATGAGCACCTTTCCAACGTTCCGTCCGCGCAGAACACAGTCACCATCACCTACGCCGATATCGAACGGATCCTCGGTGCCCCCTTGCCGCCGTCTTCGCGCACGCGCGCGGCAGTGTGGTGGGCCAACGGAGGCCATTATTACGCCCAAGCCTGGCTCGATGCGGGCTTTCGAAAGGCGGCGCATCAAGTCGGCTCCTCCGATGAATCGAGCTGGATCCGTTTCGAAAGGATAGAGCGACCTTTGGCCTACTTTGGCGCGTGACGTTCGCTTCGGGAAGCTGCGCTGCAACGTCCGCCATCTGTTGAAAGGCCGCTCTGCGTCGATCTTTCCGCCGCCTGCGGCTGCGCAAATGATGCATCCGCATTCTCGGTCAGAATGGGTTCGGAGCGGACCTCCGCATCGGGCCCAAGATCGGCGAGGAAGCCGCCGCCCGGCGGGGGCGGCGGGGTTGTTCGTAGCCGGCGGGGCGTCAGGCAGTCGGGAGTTTGTACACGCGACCCCTCGACTCCACCTTCTCGGACTGGACGTCGAGGCCCAGCTTCTTCTTCAGCGCCCCGGCGATGGCGCCGCGGAT
>CAZNHG010000503.1:0-1961 GCA_964572555.1 uncultured Devosiaceae bacterium
GTCGATCGTCTCGAGAAGGTCGATGAACTGCTCGGCCGCGATGATTCCGACGGTGCTCAGCGAGGCGGCGAGCATCAGCGCGAAGAGCAGCAGCACCATCCCGAACCGCCAGCTGCGATCGATACGGACCAGCCTCCCGAGGCCCGCCACCGCGGCGTCGAGAAGGGCGGCGAGCAGGACCCCCGCGAAGATGACGAGAAGGGCTTCTCCGATGTACCAGAGCAGCACGAAAAGCACCGCCACGCCGACCGCAATGAAGCTGAGCTGAACGGTGCGGCGCGCCATCTGGTCGCGCGATTCGACTTTTTCCATTTGTTCCGGGCGTGCCATCTGCAACTCGTGGAAACCTCATCTTGAGGAACGCGTTGCACGGCGAAAGGCTCCGCCACGTCGGGTCAGGCGGGTGTCTCTCTTCGTGTCACATCGTGCGGTTCTGAAAAAATATCGTTAAGTCAAATACTTAGAAGCATGCACAATGTGTGCATGCGACCGGGACAGCCTGACTGTCCGTGTTCGCGCAGTCCTACCGATCGCCGTTCTTCTGATCGTCCCAGGGAACGTTGTCCGCGACGAAGGCGCCGCGCCGCCCCATTGGCCGCTCCGGGCCGGTGGTGGTGTCCGCCCTTGTCTGGTACTCCATCTCGGCATTCAGGCGGGCGCCGATCAGCACGACGAGCGTGCTTATCCAGAACCACAGCATCAGCACCACGACCGCCCCAAGCGCCCCGTAGGTCGCCTGATAATCGCCGAACGTCGAGACGTAGAAGGAGAGAGCGGCCGAGGCGAGCATCCAGATTGCCGTGGTAAACAGCGCACCGGGAGAGAGCCATCGCACCTTCGCGCCGCGCCGGCTCGGCCCGAGCCGGTAGAGAATCCCGAGAGACGTCACGACGGCCGCGTAGGCGATGGGCCACCTCAGCCAGAGCACCAGGCGGGCACCGAAGCTCTTCTCGGTGATGAAGCTGAAGATCGCCGGAATGATAACGATGGCGGCCAGCGTGATCGACATGACGAGAATCAGGCCCAGCGTGAGCACGTAGGAGAGGAGCATCGCCCTGAGGATGCTCCGGTCGTCGCGCTCCCGGTTGGCGACGTTCAGTCCCGTCAGAAGCGCGTTTACGCCCGCCTTGGCGGTCCAGATCGCCACGAGCACGCTTCCGAGCGAGGTGATCTTGAAGGTCGTGTCGCTCTTCTTTGCAAGCGACTCCACCTGTGCCTGAAGCAGATCGTAGGCGAGCTGAGGAACGAGCGGCTTCAGCAGCGCCAGAAGCTGCTGCATGTCGGTTGGGTCGGCGACGAACCCGTAAATCGAGATGAGCGCGATCAGGGTCGGCACGAGGGCGAGCATGGCATAGAAGCTGACCCCCGCCGCGATCAGTGTCAGTTGCTCTTCCCCGATCGAATAGAACAGCCGCCAGACGATCGCCTTGAGCGCGGCGAAAGAGAACCGATGCGGTCGGGTTGTCCCGTCACGGGCCTCCGCTTCGTCGGGATGCGGCGGTTCCGTCGTGTCTTTCTCCGATTCCGCTCGGGCCAATGCAGCATTTCCACCGCTCAGATGCGTCGCAATGCAGAACGAATAACCGGCCCCAGCGTTCCGGTCCACGCGTCTGGCGGCGTGCGATTCCGCGAGAAAACGGTTTGGGAGGCTTCTGACTGATGTGGCATGATCTGCTTGGCCCGGAATATGGCCGGGACAGCGCACCGGGCAAAGCGCGGCCGGGGAGGGGATATCATGGGGATTGCCGTTGCGCTGGGCGGGGGCGCGCCGAACCTCACGCTCATGACCGGCGCCTTGCTGGCGCTCGACAGGGCGGGCGTCGACTTCCAGATCATGACCACGACCGGCGCCGGGATGGTCGCGGGCCTTTTGCATGCCGCTCCCCGCAGGGAGGATCCGCGCGAGACCTGGCAGGAAGCGCGCCGGCGCGCCCTCCGGGCGACCCGCGAGATGGGGATCT
>CAZNHG010000504.1:0-1954 GCA_964572555.1 uncultured Devosiaceae bacterium
ACCCCTCGGGCGACCCGACCCCCAGCCAGGCCGACATCGACATGACCCGCCAGATTGAGATGGCCGGGCGTGCCGTCGGCGTCACGATCCACGACCATGTCGTGGTGGGCAAGGAGCGCGACGTGAGCTTCCGCGCCCAGGCGCTACTCTAGCTGTGAAGTCTCAGAAGGTTGTTCACCGGATCTGGGGTTAGGCTGTGATTGCCAAACCCTCAGCCGGAGCCCCAGCGGATGAACAACCCACACCAGAATGCGCGCACCACCGTCTACAGTCGAGAGCTGATGGTTGCCCGCCGGGCCGAGGGACGCCCGGTGGATCAGATCGCCGCCGAGTTCGGCGTTCGAGTTCGGCGTCTCGGCCCGCACGGTCTGGAAGTGGCTGCGCCGCCTCGGACTCGGTCGCCTGGCGAGCCTCGAGCCGCCCGAGCCGCCGCGGCGCTACCAGCGCCAGCGCCCGGGCGAGCTGATCCATCTCGATATCAAGAAGCTGGGCCGCTTCGACCGCCCGGGCCATCGGATCACCCGGCAGCGCAAGGGTTGCCGGAACGTCGGCGCCGGCTGGGACTTCGTGCATGTGGCGATCGACGACGCCACCCGCCTGGCCTATGTCGAGGTGCTGGCCGACGAGCGCCGCGCCACCGCCACAGGCTTCCTGGTCCGGGCGCTCCCGCTGGTTCCGCGCCCGCGGCATCCGCGCCGAGCGGGTGATGAGCGACAACGGCTCGGCCTACGTCTCGCGGCTCTTCGCCAAGGCACTCAGGCTGCCCGGCATCCGCCACATCCGCACCCGGCCCTACACGCCGAAGACCAACGGCAAGGCCGAGCGCTTCATTCAGACCCTCTTGCGCGAATGGGCCTACGCCATCCCCTATCGATCATCCCAAAGCCGCAGCGCCGACCTGCCGCGATGGCTTGACTGGTACAACCGACGCCGACCACACTCCGCCCTCAGACGCCTCGCCCCGATCGCGGCACTGAACAACGCTATGAGAACTCACATTTAGGCGGGCCGCGCGGGGCCCGAACGGCGTGGTTGCAAGGCCCGGGGCATGGGTATATATGCGGGCGCCGGGCACCCGTAGCTCAGCTGGATAGAGCGCTGCCCTCCGAAGGCAGAGGCCGCAGGTTCGAATCCTGCCGGGTGCGCCACCTCCCCCCTGCGAAACGGTTCTCCCCGGCTGCGCAGCGCGGAAATTCCAAAGGAATTCCAGGGTTATGGCGCACTGGCTGCTGGGGGCTCGCCAGCTCGGCCTCGCCTTCGTCCCGGGGATTGAGCTCGGGCAGGCTGAAGCAGTCACGGGCCAGTCGCTTGCCGAGGCGGTCGCCAACGTCGCTGTCGGCTGCGGCGTGGCTGTCCTCACGCAGCTCCTGGTGTTCGCGGTCTTCAGACTGCATGCCAGCTTTTGCGAGAACTGGACCATCGGCGCCATCTTCACCGTCGTATCGATCGCGCGCAGCTACATCCTGCGGCGGCCGTTCGAGGCGATCCGGCCGCGAAGATTGCTTCGTCCTCAGCTGCATGGGCCCGGACAATGAAATCGTCTGTTCCTGCGCCAGGTCTCCAAGCAACCCGCCGCAAGGAAACGCCGTGAAGCCAACTTCGTCACCGATTGACCGACGCTGCGCCCGAAGGTCGGCTCACGGGCACATACCGACGCAGTCTCGCGCGCGCCAAAGGTCTTCCCATGACCCGACCCGGACGAATGACGGAATCCGGACGCGCGCTGGCGGCGTAGCGGACGCCGGGACCGAAGCGCTCGGCTACGCTACCCTGACAGTCAGATCCGGAAGCCCCTCGATCGACGCAAGCATGGTATCACCCCGCGCCACCGGCCCGACCCCCGCGGGCGTGCCCGTCAAGATCGCGTCGCCTGGTGCCAGCTCGAAGAAATCAGAAAGATACGAGATCATCTCCGGCACCTTCCAGATCATCTGGTTCAGGTCGCCCTCCTGGC
>CAZNHG010000505.1:0-1943 GCA_964572555.1 uncultured Devosiaceae bacterium
CGGGTGGGGCCGGTCGGTCCCGCCCCTTACACTGCCGGCTCCAGGTCGGCGGTGGCGAACAGCACGTTGTACGGCTCACACCAGATCACGGCAGACTTGTACTTCGCCACGTCTGCATCCCCCGGGATCGCGTAGGTCTGATCGCCCCGGGCGTCCTGCAGCGGACCGAGCGTCAGCCAGTTGCTGTTCGTGACGTCGTCGGCGGACTGGATATTGTCCGCCTCAACAAGCCACACGCGCAGATCGGGCCCCGACGTTGTTGCGAAGTCGGTCAGCGCGAGGGTCAGCATGCCCCCCTCGGTCCGGGTGATCGTGGCGGTGCCTTCGCCCTTGTGCGCGGCGTCTGCATCGCGGAACGTGCCGCTGGCAAGGATTTCTTGCGCGACACCCGTTTGGGGCAGGGCCAGGGTGATGCCGGCCAGCGCGGCTGCGGCTACGAGGTCTTTCATGGGACGTGTTCTCCCGCTGATCATGTGCGCAGATTAAACGAGCGGAACCATGAGAGGGAAGCTTCTCGCAACGAACTCAAGCAGGCGTGAAGCCCGCCTCAGTCCAGCGGAATGCCGGCACTGCCCTTGTTCTCCTGATAGGCAGCGGAGAGATCGGCGTAGAGCGCCGTGATGTTGTCGGTGCGCTGCAACAGCCGTTCGCGGTTGCCGCGGTCAAGGCTGGCGATTATGTGCATGATGTCGTGGCCGCTCCAATAGGCGTTCTCGGCATTGTAACCACCCGGTTCGAGCCCGAAGACCTCCTTGAGGATCCTGAGATCGTGCGGAATGGCGAAGCTGTCGCGCGAATCCTCGTGGCTGAACAGGTAGTAGAAATTGTCGTATCCGCCCCAGGTAATGGCGGAAAGACAGAGCGAACACGGTTCGTGCGTGGCCAGAAAGATGCAGTCCTTCGGGTCGGGCAGGCTGGCCCGGTCACGCTCGTAGAGCTTCTTGATGGCGTGCATCTCGCCGTGCCAGAGCGGGTTCTCGACTTCGTTGTTGGTCTCGGCGATGACCACCGAGAGGTCGGACTTCATCAGGATCGCCGCTCCGAAAATCTTGTTGCCGCGCTTGATCTGCCGCGCCGTCAGTGGCGCGATATCCTGCTCGATGACATCGAGCAGCCGGTCGATGAGGGCAGCGGTCTCCGTCATAGCTCGATCGTCCAGGGCGACTCATATGTGTGAACCACGAGATTGTTCCCCTCACCCTCGCGGTCCACGATAAGGAAATCGTTCTGCTCGTCGAGGGCGGTCAGAACGCCATGCCAGATGCCGAGAAAGTAGTTGATCCCCTGGCCAGGCGCGGCGACGAAGGCCTGCGGCGTGCCGGGAGTGCCGCCGTAATCTTCGGCCACGACGACCAGGAACCGGCTCGGCTTGAGCGGTACGAAGGCCTGCGAGCCGAATGGATGCCGTTCCACTTTTTCCAATGTCAGAGGCATCGTGAAGGGCTGGGCGCGCGCGATGGAAATGATGGCGCGCGCATCCTCGCCGGCGGCCACTACCGTCGCCAGGTCGTGGAAGCGCTGGGTCGTTCCGGCGTTGATGGGGTAGCTGTCGGTGGTGGCGGTGACTTCGATGACGTCACCGAAGGTGGCAAATTTCTCGCGGGTGAGCGGTTCTGCCTTGATCGTGCGACTCATTTTGCGTCCTGCCTTGTTCAGATGCTCAGATTCATGTGGCGATTGACGTTCTTGTACAAAAGGTACCGGAACGGTCCCGGTCCGCCAGCGTAGCAGGCCTGCGGGCAGAACGCGCGCAGCCACATGAAATCGCCGGCCTCGACCTCCACCCAATCCTGGTTGAGCCGGTAAACCGCCTTGCCCTCGAGAACGTAGAGCCCGTGCTCCATCACATGCGTTTCGGCGAAGGGAATGGATCCGCCGGGCTGGAAGGTGACGATGTTGACATGCATGTCGTGGCGCATGTCGCCCGGGTCGACAAAGCGCGT
>CAZNHG010000506.1:0-1941 GCA_964572555.1 uncultured Devosiaceae bacterium
CCCTGCAGGGCATTGAGACCTTGCCGGTGCGCATGGACCGCATCTGCGAGAATGCCCTCGCCGTGGCCCGTCATCTGCAGGAACATTCCCAGGTGGAATGGGTCCGCTATGCCGGTCTGGAGGACAGTCCTTATAAACCACTGCTGGATAAGTATATGACTGGGCGGGCCTCAGGCATCTTGAGCTTCGGTATCCGAGGCGGACGCGAGGCGGGAACCAGGTTTATCGATGCGCTCAAGCTCATCACCCGGCTGGTCAACATCGGCGATGCCAAGTCCCTGGCCTGCCATCCCGCGACCACGACCCATCGTCAGTTGTCGGCGGAAGAACTGGCCAAGGCCGGCGTATCCGAGGATCTGGTGCGCCTGTCGATTGGCCTGGAGCATATCGACGATATCCTTGCCGACATTGATCAGGCGCTGGCGGCGGCACGGTAGCGGGCTGCGTCGTATCGGCCATTTTGGTTCTGGCGCTTATCGGATCTGCAGGGGCAAGGCGGCAAAACCGCTTGCCGGGTACACGGCATTGGTCGGCGATTTGTCCGGAACGGGCTGAATCCCGCTGGTGCGTTCGAGCAGTTCCTCCATGGCGACTCGCAACTCCATTCGGGCCAGCGGTGCACCTGGACAGACGTGAATGCCCGCGCCATAGAGGAGGTTCTTGTCAGGGTCGCGGTCCAGGCGGAAGCTGTCCGGGTCCTCAAAGACGCAGCCGTCCCGGTTGGCGGCGATCCAGATGAGCGAGATTCGCTCGCCGGCATCGATCTTTCGGCCGCCGATTTCCACCGGGCGGATGGTGACGCGCCGGTTGGCCGCCAGAGGCCCGTGAATCCGCAGGATCTCGTCGATGGCGGCGGGCAATAGGGACGGTTGGGCGCGCAGTTGTCCCTGCAGCTCGGGATGCTCTGCAAGATAGTGGGCCAGGATGCCAACCGCCGCGGAGATGGTGCCGATCTCCCCGGCGGTCCAGTTACGCAGGATGCTGGCGATCTCCTCGTTGCTCAAGGGCCGCCCCCAGACCTTTTCGTGCATCAGGGCGGCGGTGACGTCGTCTTCAGGCTTAGCTGCAGCCTGGAGCCGGGTTTCGATCATGTCGTCGATGAAGCCCTCGAACTCGCGGGCGAGTTCCGAGAGGGCGTGGCGGTCCTGAGCGAGAGTGGCCGCGTCGTTTGGGTACGGAGAGGTGCTGGGACACCGCGTTGCTGAAGGTTTCGTGGTCATGGAGCACGCGGGTAACATCCTCATGCCGGAACAGCGACCACTGCATGAACTCGCTGTAGGCGACGGGGCAGCGTTCGCGCATTTCGTCATAGGCCGCGCGCTGATCGCGAAGGACATCTTCGGACCTCGGATCCCAATCCGGTTTAGATTTGTCGTTCATGGTTTCTCCTTCATTCAGGGGCCAAAAAGGGGAAGGGGATCGCGAGTGAGGGCCACCGCGACGATATAGCCGAAGGCGAGTAAAGCACCTATCCAGGCCAACATCCGCACCCTTTTGGTCTTGCCCCGCTTGAGGGCCACCATCCCCAGACCGATATAGACCAGCAGTCCCGCCACCTTGGCGGTCAGCCAGTCGTTTGCCAGAGGATATTGGTGAATGATCAGTGTCAGCCAGACGGCGCTTCCCAGCAGCACAGTATCGATGATATGGGGAACGATCCTGACCCAGAGGCGCTGCAATAAAGGGGAGTCGACGACCATCCACAGGCCGCGCAGGAAGAACAGGGAGAAGCTCAGAATCACACTTCCCACATGAATATGCTTGATTGCGAAATACCATTCGGCCATGACGGATGATTAAGGTTGATTAATTAATGACTGGTGCCCCGCGACAGGGTGATCTTGTTGTAGATGTTGTACTTGCCCGAGGGCTTGCTCATGGGAATCCGCTTGACCTCTTCAAGGGTTTTGGCATCGTAGACGACCACCGCCCCCTCCATGT
>CAZNHG010000507.1:0-1938 GCA_964572555.1 uncultured Devosiaceae bacterium
GGAAAACCTGATGGGAAAACCGGGGGTCTTCACGCGGCCCTCGGTGGGATGGTCGTATTCGACGAATGTGCCATTGTGGGCAACCTGCGGGTCATCGACCAGATCCTGATAGCCATAGACCGGCCCAGCCCAGATGTCAGCTTCAGAGAATAGCTGCAGCCACTCTGCCGACGGCCGCTCGACAAGCTTTCCGCGGGTTTTTGCAAAGATCTCGTCGCGGCGCGCCCAGCTGTCGGTCTCGTCGTCCATGTCGAGGAAGCTCTCCTCCCCGATCACCTCGCCCAGCTTGCGCAGCGGCGGGAACGCGAGCACGATATAGCCGTCGCTGGTCTTGAACGCGCCATAGGGCGCACGGATATAGACGTGCGCGTGTGGCTCGGCGGAGCGCTGTTGGGGTTTGCCCCCCACCGTGAACACTGAGAGCTCCTGCATCTGCAGGGTTGCAATGGCATCGAGCATATTAACCTCGACGCACTGGCCCTCGCCTGTCCGCTCGCGGTGGAAAAGCGCAGCAAGTGCACCCTCGAAGGCGGTGTAGGCGGTGACGGCGTCCACCAGGTACTGCCCCGCGGGGGTCGGGGCCTCGCCATCCTTGCCCGCCGACAGCATGGCGCCCGACATCCCCTGAAGAATGAGGTCCTGACCTGGGCGGTTCACGTAAGGACCGCTCTCGCCATAACCTGACATCGAGACATAGATCAGGCGCGGATTGACCGCGGCCAAGGTTTCATAGTCGACACCCAGGCGCTTGGCGACGCCGGGACGGTAGTTCTGCAGGAACACGTCGGCAGTACCCACGAGATCGGTCAGCACCTTCTTGCCTTCCGCCGACTTCAGATCGATGGCCAGCGACCGCTTGTTGCGGTTCAGGGAAAGGAACGAGACATTGACCCTGTTGCCCTGCGCACCGCCGGCGGCAACGTGACGCTGCCACTCCCCTGTCACCGGCTCGACCTTGACTACATCCGCTCCCAGATCTCCCAGCCGTTGGGCTGCGAACGGCCCGGCCATGGCGATCGAACAATCCAGAACGCGCACTCCGCTCAACACACCCATTAAATCATCGTCCTTCTGCGTTGTATTTCCTGTTTAATTTTCCCGCATCTGCTACTGCATGACCCATCCACCGTCGACATTGAGGGTCTGGCCCGTAATGAAGCCGGACTCCTCTGAGGCGAAGAACATCAAGGCTTCGGCGATGTCACGGGGTTGGCCTCGCCGCTTGACGGCCTGGTGGTCCAATACGAAGCGGTTATACCCCTCTGGGTCCGGGTGGATCTTTTCCGCGTCAGTGGGAAACGCGCCCGGAGCGACGGCATTCACAGTCACCCCGTACTGGCCGAACTCGCGTGCCCAGGCACGGGTGAGCCCGATAAGTGCACCCTTGGACTGGACATAGGGCGACAGATTGGCCCAGCCGCCATATGCGGTGACCGAGGCAATGTTGATGATGCGCCCCCATTGCTGTGCCCGCATGCCGGGCAACGCCACCTGCACGCAGACGATGCCGGCATCGACGTTGACGCGCTGGACGGCCTGGAATTCCTCGATAGTATAGTCTTCAAAGGGTTTGGAGGGGTAGATCGCTGCATTGTTGATGACCACGCCGATCCCGCCTATCTCGTGATTGAGTTGGGTCAGCTTTTCTCTGAGCCCCTCGAGGTCCGACAGATCGGCCTCGCACATGGTCAGTCCCTTCAAGCCCTCGCCGGCAACGTTGTCCTTAAGGGCGGCAATCTTCTCGGTATCGTTGTCGATGGCGATGACACGTGCTCCGGCCCGCAGGAGGTGCATGGTGGTTTCCGCCCCGAGGCCGCCGGCGGCGCCTGAATAAAGAACTGTCTTGTTGGCGAGTGAACGCATCACGTGGGCCTTCCTTGTTCTTTGGGGCTCACTGCCGACCTTTGATGTGCAAATGGTTCCCAGAGGGTTGAGGAA
>CAZNHG010000508.1:0-1932 GCA_964572555.1 uncultured Devosiaceae bacterium
AAGGGTACTGAAGCACCCGACAACAACAGAGGAGGAGATCATGACAAGACCGACACCGCTCAAGACGACGACGGCCCTTGTGGCCGTCGCCATACCGCTTGCATTCGGCAGTACGGCGCTCGCGCAGGAGGATGTCACCCTGCGCATGACCATCTGGAGCGCCAACGAGGCGCACCTGAACATGTTCAACGAGATCGCGGCGGGGTTCGAGGAAACGCATCCCAATGTAACCGTGACCTTCGATTCCCTGCCCTTCGAGAACTACACCACGACGGTGACCACCCAGATCGCGGGCGGCAATCCGCCCGACCTGGCATGGATTCTCGAGACGACGGCGGCCGATTTCGTCTCGTCGGGAGCCCTGGCGCCGCTCACCGAGACTTTCGAGAACACCGAAGGATATGAACTCGAAGACGTTTCGGACAAGGCGACCGAGCTGTGGCGCCAGGATGGCGAACTCTACGCCTTTCCGTTCTCGACCTCGCCGTTTGCCATGTTCGTCAACAACGACCTGATCAGCGAGGCCGGTGCCCAAACGCCAGCCGAAATGATCGAGGCGGGCGAATGGACGTGGGACAATGCCATCGAGACTGCCGCCGCGGTTGCCGAGAACGGCAATTCCGGCCTGATCGTGCGCGATTTCAACTACCAGGTCTGGCAGAACCTCGCCTCGATCTGGCGCGGCTGGGATGCACAGCCCTGGAGCGCGGACGGCAGCACCTGCACGTTCACCGAGCCGCCCATGGTTGACGCCATGACCTTCATTCACGACGCGATCTTCAACAAGAACGCCATCCCCGGACCGGGCGAGAGCGTCGACTTCTTCGCAGGTGATGCGGCGATGACGATCACCCAGATCTCGCGGGCCTCGTTGCTGCCCGAAGGCGATGACGCGTTCGACTGGAACCTGGTGACGCTGCCCTCGGGCCCCGCCGGTGACTATGCCGTGGTGGGTCAGGCCGGCATCGGCGTATTCCAGAACTCGGAGCATCCCGAACTCGCCAAGGAGTTCCTTGCGTATATGAGCAATCCGGAGAACAGCGAGAAGCTCGCCCAGTTCTTCCCGCCGGCGCGCGAGAGCCTGCTTAACTCGGAAACACTCGGCGCCACCAATCCGCGGCTGAGCGAGGAGCAACTCGAAAACGTTGTGGTTCAGGGTATCACCAATGGCGAGGTCCTGCCCGGGCACACCGACTTCGCGCAGATCCAGCAGACGGTACGCGCCCAGCTGGATGCCCTGTGGCAGCCTGATGCGGACGTCGAGGCCGTTATGCAGTCGGTGTGCGACCGCATCGGGCCGATGCTCTAAGCGAGACGGAACCCAGGATAGCCAGCCATGACTGCCGCGACCTCCACATCTGCCAAAGCCTCCGGAACGCGCAAGCGCGCGTTCTGGACCATGGAGCGTCGCGACAGCCTGGCCGGCTATCTGTTCATCGCGCCACAGTTCATCGGGATCGCCATTTTCGTGCTGATCCCGCTGTGCCTGATCTTCTGGTACTCGCTGCATGAGTGGAACGTTCTGGCCTCGACCTTCACCTTCAAGGGCACGGCCAACTACGAGAAGCTTCTCAGTGACCCGGCCGTGCCTGCGGTGCTCGGCGCGACCGCGATATTCTCGGTCGGGCTCGTCATCCTGAACATGAGCCTCGCACTGCTTCTGGCCGTGCTTCTCAACCAGAAGATCAAGGGCATCGTAGTCTTCAGGACGCTGTTCTTCTCCCCAGTGGTGGTCTCGCTCGTCGCGTGGACGATTGTGTGGGGCTTCCTTTTGCAGAACAACGGCGGGATCAACGGCATCCTGCAGGTATTCGGCATTGACGGACCGAACTGGTTGCGCGGGCCGACGACCGCGATGATCTCGGTCATCATCGTGCAGGTCTTCAAGAATGTCGGGCTCAATATGATCCTGTTCCTGGCCGCGCTTCAGGG
>CAZNHG010000509.1:0-1930 GCA_964572555.1 uncultured Devosiaceae bacterium
CAGTTGCGACAAAAGGGTTCGCAGCACGGATCGCCGAGAAAGATTGCGGTTATGTTGACGCGCCAGTGTCCGGGGGCGAAGTCGGAGCCAAGAATGCCACATTGAGTATCATGGCAGGTGGGTCGGATGCCGATTTCGAGCGTGCCCTTCCGCTGCTTGAGATCATGGGTGAAAATATCACCCGGGTCGGGGGTGTCGGCGATGGTCAGACCGCCAAGGTCGCAAACCAGATCATTGTTGCACTCAATATCCAGGCGGTGGCCGAAGCGCTGCTGTTCGCTGAACGCGCAGGTGCCGACCCCGCCAAGGTGCGCGAGGCCCTGATGGGCGGGTTCGCCTCTTCGCGCATTCTCGAGTTGCATGGCGAACGCATGATCAATCGGACATTCGAGCCAGGATTTCGGATCACTCTGCATCGCAAGGACATAAACTTGGCGCTTGATGCTGCCCGTCATCTCGATATCGCATTGCCAAACACCGCTTCGGTAAGCCAGATGCTCAATGCTGCGATCGGGCAGGGGGATGGTGATCTCGATCACTCCGGCCTGATGCACACCCTCGAGGTTCTGGCGGATGGCGATGTCAATTGACGGACTGGCAAGCTCTCCTGAAGATCCCGAGCAGTTTCTAAAGGAGCTTTTCGAAAGGGCGGTGGACAGTGCATGCCCGACGGTCGCACTGCCACCGCACTTGCCGTCTGCAGGACCGGGTAGAACAATCGTCGTGGGAGCTGGAAAGTCCACGGCGGCGATGGCCGCAGCTCTCGAGAATATGTGGCCGGGTCCGTCGAGTGGGTCGTTGTCACCCGCTACGGGCACTCGGTCTCGACACGCTTTGTGGAGGTGCTCGAAGCAGGACATCCGGTTCCCGACGAAGCCGGCGCTTTTGCAGCACAGCGTATCCTCGATGCGGTGAGCGATGCTGGAGCTGGAGACCTGGTGCTCGCCTTGATCTCCAGAGGCGGCTCGGCCCTGCTAAGTCTGCCGGCGGGCGGTGTCAGTCTTGACCAAAAGGCAAGGATCAACTCTGCCTTGATCCGCAGTGGTGCTCCCATCAGCGAAATCAACTGCGTACGCAAGCACCTTTCCGCCATCAAAGGCGGCAGGCTCCTTCAGGCGGCTGCCCCCGCGAGACTTGTTACACTTGCGGTGTCAGATGTTCCGGGCGACGAGCCTGCGGTCATTGGCTCGGGCCCCACCGTGACCGACATCACCACACAAGCAGAGGCGAGGGCAGTGCTCGCAAAGTACGAGATCGATATGCCCCAAGCCGTTGGCTCGGTTCTTCGGGACCCTGACTTCGAAACCCCAAAGCCATCCGACGTGCGAATGTCAGACTATGACTTTCGCATCATTGCATCACCGCGCAAATCATCGAGTTCCATCGCAGATCTTGCTGAAGGGAAGGGCGTGAATGTCGTTCAGCTTGGTTGTGACATCGAGGGAGAAGCGAAAGTCTTTGCCCGGGAGTTGGCTTCAGAGTCTGAATCAAAATTCCCTGGCTGCTTTTCTGGCGATGAAGCGTGCTGATCTTCGGATCGCAGCGATGAGCACCCAGGCATCTGCGGATGCGACGGAGGTCTCCCAATCCTTGGCCAGGCGGCGACAGCGCCCCAACCAGGCGAAGGTGCGTTCGACCACCCAACGACGGGCGATGACGATGAACCCCTTCACGCCGGGCGGGCGTTTCACAATCTCGATCTGTGGCCCGCCCGCAGCGCCGAGTGCGTCCTTCAGCTTGTCGCCGGCATAGCCGCCATCTGCAAAGACGTGCCTGACGGATGGAAAGTTCTCGCAGCCCCGCGCTATGATATCCGGCGCGCCGTCTCGGTCCTGGATGTCCGCGGCATGTGTGACAAGACCGAGCAGGTTGCCGTCGGTATCGGTCAGGATATGCCGCTTCCTCCCCTTCGTTTTCTTGCCCGCATCAT
>CAZNHG010000510.1:0-1928 GCA_964572555.1 uncultured Devosiaceae bacterium
GCCTCCACCGGCATGGTCCGAAAAGGGTGCCATTGCTCATCAGGAAGAGCGACCAACATACCGGGCGTGATGGCATCCAGTTCGCCGGCCAGGTAGTAGTCGGAGAACTCCCGCTCGATGGTCTCGGCCCCATGCACCTGCGACAAAGCGGCCTTGGTGGCGGCCATCAGGTTGTAGGTCACCAGCGCCACACAGAAGCCAAACAACGCCGCCTTGGGATAGGCCAGGGTATCGATCTCGCTTTCCAGCGCCACGGCCAGCATCTGAAAAGCGGTCTCCAGACGCCAGCGGTTTCGATAAAGTTGCGCGACGCGGGCGGCATCGGCGGCTTCAGGGGGCAGGTTGGTCAGGATGTAGATCGTTTTATCGCCGTCGCGCGTGAGCTTGTCCAGTTGCACCCGCACCCGGCGCAGTCTCAGCGTCTGCCCTCGGGCATCGGTCAACTCCACCGCCTGCTCGCTAACCACGCCTGTCTCGGTGCGCCGCTCACCGTGCTGCGCCTCCAGGGGCCGAAAGCGCAATTGACTGTGTTCGCGAATGATGAAGCAGGCGCCACGCTGGGCGATGCCGAACAGAAAGTCGGTGACACAGAAGTTGCGGTCTCCTATCCACACCTCACCGGCCTGTACCGTCTCAACGATGGCCGGCAACAGCGAACGTTCCTGGGCATGACCGTCCTCGCAGGGGAAGACATCGACCATGAGGTTGCGCGCCGGCTCAAACACCACCACCGATTTGCCCGGCAGAGCAGCGGCACTCAACCCCCGCAGGGCTTTCAACCGGTGCTCACTGCCTCGCAGCGCGTTACCATCGAGGATCTTGACGGTGTTAGCCCGGCACCAGCGATGGCCGCTCATAGCCCAGTGCCTGCATTACCGCCCCCGTCTCACATGCCGAGTAACGCACCAGCTCCGCGGCGGTGTTCGTTTCAATGCGCGCCAGCTTGCCGTAGACGGCCACCACCGACACCGCAATGCCTTCGGCCGAGCGGTAGGCATCTTGGAGGGAGCGGCGCATCCCGCAGACCACCTGGCTCATCATCTCGAACATCGTGGAGAAGAGCAGCTCCCGGGTGTACTGCGCCTCGGCCATCTGGGCAAACCAGGCGTCCAGACGCTCAGGATGGAAGGTGCGCTCCAGCAGAGCGCGCACCATCATCGGCACTGGGGCCTTTTTTGCAAAGCGGCGGAAGATTTCGTTGCCAATCATGATAAAAACCCAATGATTGCAAAAAACTCCTTTAGGATAAATCGGTTACTATCATGTTAAAAGGGCTGGACAGCACGTAATCGGCCCCTTGGTCGACAATGGCCTTAGCGATAGCCTTCTGACAGCCCATGGCGTCGATAGTGACGATGCAACCCTGTAGATGCAACAGCTTGAGCAGTTGAGGGATGGCAGTGATTTCGTTGGATTCTTCATCCGTCTTGACTTGGCCCAGCAACAGATGATGACTACACGCCCACGCGCTGACCATATGGATGGCGGCTTTGGCCGAAGCGGTGTCAAAGGAACCGCGCAGGGTCTTGCCATCAATGGCCACGACCTGTCCTTGGGTAAGTTGAGCAATGCTGGCCATCCAAGCGCTGAAGCACTCGGAGAAGGTTGTCGGATCAAGGGCGGCAAACACCCCTCCAAAGGTGTCGTGGGAAGGAATGCCATTAGGCAAGGGCAGAAACGATTTGAACCAGTCGTATTTGGACCGGCCGAAGCGCTCGATGGCCACCCAGGTATCGGCCCCGGCAATCACAGCACAGATGGCGATGGTCAGAATATCGGTTAGCAGGTGATCCTTCGTCCGATCCACGCGGGGATCGGACAAGGCGCTGAAGTGCTCGGCAATCGTGATCGCAGGGGGCTTGTCCATTCAGAAGTCTCTATCAGGAAAAGGTAAGAAGTCTAAAGCTATCGACAGGTCAACCGCTTTT
>CAZNHG010000511.1:0-1922 GCA_964572555.1 uncultured Devosiaceae bacterium
GCCGCGCCGAGACCGACCAATTCCTTGTCGGGGTCAACCCGCTCGCGCCGCTTGGCAGCCAGAGTCTGGGCCACGGAAATGGATTCAACGAACCCGATGATCGAAATGATGAAGGCGGGTCCGATCAGCTCCATGACAAGGTCCGGGCCGATGGATGGCAGGGAAAGAAGTGGCAAGCCCCGGGGCACGTCGCCCACCAGGGGCACGCCGCGCGCTCCGAGATCAAACAGGACCGCTGCCGCCATAGTCAGGAACACCGCGACAACGGGCCCGGTGCGCACGATGATCGTGGCTGTGCCCTGCCGAAGGCCGAGCTTGAGGAGCGCGGGCTTGAGATGCGTCCGCGCCCCGTAAAGTAGGATCAGAGAGCCAACGCCCACACCGAGCGTAAACGGGTTGAGTTTGTCGAGATTGGCAACGATCGAGCTCACCAGCTCGGGCAGGGCATGGCCATGGCTGGGAATGCCCAGAATTCCGCCGAGCTGGCTCGTCGCGATGATGATGCCCGAGGCCGTGATGAAACCCGAGATTACCGGGTGCGAGAGGAAGTTGGCAACGAACCCGAGGCGCATGAGCCCCAGTCCCGCAAGAATGATGCCCGAGAGGGCCGCCAGTGTGATCGCCGCGCTCGCGTAATCCGCCGTGCCCTCGGCCGCGATCCGCCCAACGGCGGTGGCCGTGAGAAGCGAGACCACAGCGACCGGCCCGACCGCGAGCGCCGTCGAGGTGCCGAAGATTGCATAGGCGATCAGTGGCAGGATGGAGGCGTAAAGACCCATCTCTGGCGGCAGGCCCGCCAAGAGCGCATAGGCCAGCGATTGCGGAATGAGCATGATCGTCACGATCACCGCGGCGATCATGTCGCTGGTCAGTTTTTGCCGGTCATAGCGCTGACCCCAGTCAAAAATGGGCAGATAGGTCCCAAGTGACATGGGGTTATGACCGATCAAGCGTTTGATAGAGGACGCCAGCCCGGGCGCCGGACTTGCAGTAGCCAAGCACCGGTCCGTCCATGTCGGCCATGGCCCGGCTAAACGTCTCGACCTGCTGAGTGTCCAACGGCATGCCTGATACCGGGATATGGGCAGCTTTCATACCCAGATCGTGCGCAACCTTCTCGATCTCCACGAAATCAGGGGCGGCCGGATCTTCCCTATCGGGTCGCGCGCAGACGACGCCTCGGAATCCTTGCGCCTTGATCTCGGTGAGGTCCTCGGGCCGGATCTGGCCGGTCGTAGAAAAGCGGTCGTCGATCTTGTTGATATTCATTTGAGGTTGCTCCTTTTGCGTGAGTGTTGTCTCGGGCCGTAGCGTTGTCTCAGGCCGTCACGCGACGTGCGGCCAGGTTCATGCGCAGGGCGCGGGCGCCGGCAATGCCGGCGAACATGGCGCCAACGAAGATCAGGGCCGGTGTTTCGCCCAGGCCAATAGCGGGAATGGCGCCGCCTGGGCAGAACCCGGAAATCCCCCAGCCGATGCCAAAGGCGGCCGAACCGCCGACGAGCGGCAGATCGATATCCCGGGCCGTGGGCAGGTGGAACTTGTCGCCCAAAAGCGGCAGGTCACGCTTGAGCACCAACTTGTAACCGATGGCCGTGACCGTGAGCGCACCGCCCATCACGAAGGCGAGGGAGGGGTCCCACGTGCCGGCGAGGTCGAAGAAGTTGAGGACCTTGGCCGGATTGATCATGCCCGAAAGCGCGATCCCGGTGCCGAAGATGAGCCCGATCAGGGCGGCGGTGATGACAGAACGCATCAGAAACCTCCAAGGATGTGCCGGACGACAAAGACGCTGAGAAAGGCGAACGCCATGAAGGTGGCAGTTGCCACGAGCGAACGCTGCGACAGCCGGGCGATCCCGCACACCCCGTGCCCGGACGTGCAGCCGGCCCCGAAATAAACCCCGGCCCCGACAATCAGCC
>CAZNHG010000512.1:0-1918 GCA_964572555.1 uncultured Devosiaceae bacterium
CCATCATCGAGTTCTGCTACAAGGACGACGCCCTCGGCGACCCCATGGTCTCCGAGGAGCACATCACCGCCTTCGGCTGGGCCACACCGGCCGAGCTCGACGACATCATGTCGCTCTCCGTCCGCGTCAACGACTTCCTGTCCGGCCTTTTCATGGGCGTCGGCATCCAGCTCGTCGACTTCAAGATCGAGGTGGGGCGCCTTTATGAAGGCGACACCATGCGCATCGTCCTCGCCGACGAGATCTCGCCCGATAGCTGCCGCCTGTGGGACGCCAAGACCCAGGACAAGCTCGACAAGGACCGCTTCCGCGAAGACCTGGGCGGCCTCGTCGACGCCTACAAGGAAGTGGCCCAGCGCCTCGGCATCCTCGTCGAGAACGAGAACGCCCTCGCCACCGGCCCGCGCCTCGTCCAGTAGAACCGCAAGGGGATTCCCGACATGAAAGCCCGCGTCGTCGTAACGCTCAAGACAGGTGTGCTCGATCCGCAAGGTCAGGCCATCGAGGGCGCCCTGTCCAGCCTCGGCTTCGGCGGCGTGGACGCCGTGCGCCAGGGCAAGGTATTCGATCTCGAGGTCGCCGAGACCGATCCGGCCAAGGCCGAGGCCGCCATCCGGGATATGTGCGAAAAGCTGCTTGCCAACACCGTGATCGAGAACTACACGATCACCCTCGACAGCTAACGATTCCGCAACGAAACCGTTCTAGCTTTAATAATCCCGAGAAAAACGCCCGCCGCGCGCCGGAGATACCCGACCATGCTCAAGACCGTCTCGCTCTCCTTGATGTTCTTCCTCGTCATGGGCTTCATGGTCGCCGTCTACGCCTCGGTCCCGGTCGCCGGCTGAAAACGCCCGCTACCCCTCCGGCAGCAATCCGCGCTCCTTCAAGGCCGCGTTCAACTCGGCGGTGGGGGCTTCGCGCCCCTCCAAAGCATCGAATACAGACAGCGAAGCTAGGTTAGCGACCGCCCGCGATCAAGCGACGGCCACCCGCCCCGCCGCATTGCAACGGACCCGTCCCGATGCTACCGCCATCGGCACGCGACAATCGCATCCCCGCAGGAGAATCCCCTGACCCGCGATACCGATCCCGGCGCACCCGTCCGCGGCATGGTCCTCATGGCCCTGGCCATGCTGCTCGTGCCGGGCATGGACGCCATCGCGAAGTCCCTCGCGCCCGAGCTCGCGCCCTTCCAGATCGCGTTCATCCGCTTCGCGCTGCAAAGCGCGCTCATCCTCGCCGCGCTGCTGATCCTCAGGCGCGGCCGCGGCCTCGGCATTCCCGTGCGCACGCTCCCCAATGTCGCACTGGCGGGCCTGTGCATCGGCGCCGCCGTCGGGTTTCTCTTCTGGTCGCTGGCCTACCTGCCGCTCGCCAACACCATCGCCATCTTCTTCATCGAGCCGCTGGTCCTCACCGTCTTCTCCGCCCTGTTCCTGGGCGAGAAAGTGGGCGTCAGGCGCTATGCCGCCGTTGCCGTCGGTTTGGTCGGCGCCCTCATCGTCATCCGGCCCAACTGGGCCGCCTTCGGCCCTGTCGCGGTCCTGCCCCTGATGGCGGCGACCTTCTACGCCGCCCAGCTCACGGTGATCCGCAGCATGAGCGCCCGCCTCGGCGGCATCCAGCTCCAGCTCTACACCGGCATCTTCGCCGCCCTGTTCCTCGGTCTCGCCGTGCTCGTGGGCCACCGGGCCGGCGTGCCGCACCTCGACTGGCGCCCCCTCGCCACGAACATGCTCGTCCCCCTGCTGGGGCTGGGCCTTCTGTCCGCCGTTGGCCACATGCTGCTCATCACGGCCTTCGGAAAGGCCGAGGCAAGCGTCCTGGCCCCGTTCCAGTACCTCGAGATCATCAGCGCCACCATTCTCGGCCTCCTCGTTTTCGGGGAGTTTCCCGACCTGCTGACATGGCTGGG
>CAZNHG010000513.1:0-1910 GCA_964572555.1 uncultured Devosiaceae bacterium
CCGTGGACAAGCCCGTGCCCAACGGCAAGCGGCTGATGTAGCGCCGGGCCGGCCAGGGCGTGTCGCGTTGAACTGCATTCAGCCCGACACTCTCAAGTCTTTGTTTTGTCGCGTGCCCCTTACAATCCTTCGGTCAGGTTCAGCCGGTCGAGCGTCGAGCGGTCGCCGCTTTCCACCATCTCGGCGAAGAAGCGGCGGATGATATCGCGCGAGCCCGGCGGCAGGCCGGCGATGGCGTTGTCGACGCGGTTGGCCTGGCTTTGCGACAGGCTCTCGAAGAAATCGCGTCCGAGATCCGTGGGGAAAAGCAGGCGCTGGCGCCGGTCCGACTTGCCCGGCTGCTGCTCGATGTAGCCGTTGTCGATGAGCTGGCGAAGCACCCGCGCAAGGCTTTGCTTGGTGATCTTGAGGATGTCGAGCAGGTCGGCCACCGACATGCCGGGCCGCAGGTTCACGAAGTAGAGCACGCGGTGATGGGCACGCCCGAAACCCTGCTTTTCGAGCAGGGCGTCAGCATCTCCGACAAAGTCCCTGTAGGCGAAGAAGAAAAGCCCCATGACGTCGAGCGGCATGGCCTCGCGCGGACGCTTGTCGGATTTTATGTCAGTGTTATTGACATTTATTGGGTTTGCTGCCATCGTCGGTCCATAAAACATGCGCCTTTGGTTCTTATCCCAAAGCCATCCATGTTTGCCAAGTGCTCATGGCTGGGGCATGATCGAACATAGCCGCGTGCCGAAAAGCGAGTGGGTCATGCGGCGCATAGAATCTGGGAGAGCGACGATGGCAGGCGTGCCAATGGACCAGCGGGACGGCTGGATCTGGTTCGATGGTGAACTCAAGCCCTGGAAGGATGCCCAGGTCCATGTTCTGACGCATGGCCTGCACTACGCCAGTAGCGTATTCGAGGGCCAGCGCGCCTATGGCGGCGAGGTCTTCAAGCTGCGCGAGCATACCGAGCGCCTGATCAAGTCCGCGGAAATCCTCGACTTTACCATTCCGTACAGTGCCGATGAGATCGACGCCGCCTGCAAGGAGGTTCTCGAGGCGAACGAGCTGTCCGACGCCTACATGCGCCCCGTTGCATGGCGCGGCTCGGAGGAGATGGGCGTCGCGGCCAACAACAATACCGTCCATCTCGTGATCGCCACCTGGGAGTGGCCGAGCTATTTCTCGCGCGAGGAAAAGCTCAGGGGCATCCGGCTGATGTGGTCGGAGTGGAAGCGTCCGTCGCCCGAGACCATTCCGTGCAAGGCCAAGGCAGCAGGGCTCTACATGATCTGCACCCTGTCCAAGCATGCCGCGACGCGTGCCGGTTACGCGGATTCGCTGATGCTCGACTATCGCGGCTACGTGGCCGAGGCGACCGGGGCCAACGTGTTCTTCGTCAAGGACAAGGAAATCCACACACCGACTCCCGACTGCTTCCTCGACGGCATTACCCGGCGCACGGTGATCGCGCTGGCGAAGGCGCAGGGGTACGAGGTTGTCGAGCGCCATATCATGCCCGACGAGCTCGGCCAGTTCGACGAATGCTTCCTCACCGGCACGGCTGCCGAGGTGACGCCGGTTTCCGAAATCGGCGATCTGCGCTTTACCCCGGGCGAGGCGTGCAACACGCTGATCGACGCCTACATGCACGCGGTGCAACCGAAGAAGCAAGCGGCAGAGTAGGGGCCTGATGCAGCTTTGTGAGTTGGACGCCGGGCCTGTGCCCGGCGTTTTCTTGTTCGGGGACGGCGGACCTCAACACACACCAACGTTATCCTGAGCTTGTCGAAGGATGCGGGCGTGTCTGTGGTCCCGGCTCGAAGGCCGGGACAGTGGATCAGGCACGACACCGCCCCCACTCCGCCGTCACCCTCGGGCTTGACCCGAGGGCCCATGATGAAACGGCTATGCGGGAGGTG
>CAZNHG010000514.1:0-1907 GCA_964572555.1 uncultured Devosiaceae bacterium
GTGCCGGCCTGCCGCCGCGTTCAGTGGTTTCGGTGACGGGGCTGCCCGTCACCCCTTCCGTCGAGGCGATGCGCAAGCGCGGTGTGCTCGATCGCCGGCCGATGTTCGCGGAGATTACCGAGACGGGCGTGCGCTGGGACGACGGTACACAAGAGGCGGTTGACGTCATCCTGTGGTGCACGGGGTTCCGCAGCTCGCTCGACCACCTCGCGCCACTCATGCTGCGCGAGCCGGAGGGCGGCATCGCCATGGGCGGACGGCTCGCGACGCGCGTCGAGGCGGATCCGCGTATCCACCTCGTCGGCTACGGACCGTCCGCCTCGACGATCGGTGCCAACCGCGCCGGCGGGGCGGCCGCGCGCGAACTTATGAGCCATCTCGGCATGCTGTAGGGCCCGCAAGCGGCGCCTGTCCGGCGAACGGTGCATCCGAATATCTCCATAGTAGAAATACTAGGTGCACGCCCTGAATTTATTAATGTTTTGTTAACCGTCATTGTTGGTTCAAGACATTTCCGGGGGGCACGACAATGCTCATACACAAGTTTGCGCCGGCACTTAGCCCGGCAATGATCGTTGATGTTCACACTGAGCTCGAGCCCCTCGGCGAGGTCATCCGGAACTCCCCGATCCAGCGTTACCGCAGCGGGGATACCATCTTCGCCCAGGGCGAGCGCAAGGGATCTCTGTGCCTGGTCGAGTACGGCTCGGTCCGCGTTGGGCGCATTACTCCGGAGGGGCGGCGCCATATCAGCGGGTTCCAGTTCGGCGGCGACGTGTTCGGTTTCGAGGGTGCCGACGAACACCGGCAGTACGCCGAAGCCATCGAGCCGTCCGGCATCAGGATGCTGCGGCTTCGGGAAACCGACTATCTCAGCAAGGGCGTGCTCGGTCTGATGTTCGGCTATTACGAGCGGGTGCAGGAACACCTGGTTGCGCTCGGCACGCAAGGCTCGCTCGAACGGGTGGCCGCGTTCCTGATCGGGCTTGCGGAACGGCAGGACGCCAACCACTTCATCCGCCTGCCGATGTCACGCGGCGACATTGCCGACCATCTGGGACTGACCATCGAAACGGTGTCGCGTGCGCTGCACCGGCTGGTCGAGTTCGGCTATATCGAATTGCTGAGCGCCCGCAAGGTGCGCATTCGCGACCGCCAGGCGATGGAAGCGATGGGGCAGTAGGCGTAGCGACGGTCAATCGGCTTCCTGGCCCCAGTTCAGGGCGGCGCTGTTCACGCTCATGCGCACGAGATGCGCAAGACTCTTGGCCTGCATCTTGTTCATGACCGTCGCGCGATAGATTTCCACCGTCCGCGGGCTCAGGCCGAGATTGTACGCGATTGTCTTGCTGGGCAGGCCCGACACCACGCCTTCGAGCACCTGCCGCTCGCGCTCGCTGAGGAGCTTGAGTTTTTCCTTAGCCTGGGCGTGCTCGCGTTCAAGTAGGCTCTTCTGGCGGGAAAGGTTGACGGCGCGGCCCAGCGCATCCAGCAGCGCATCGTCACTGAACGGCTTTTCTAGGAAATCGACGGCGCCGCTCTTCATGCATTCGACGGCAGCCTGCACGTCGCCATGCCCGGTCACGACGATGACGGGAATGCTGAGGTGCTGGTCACGCATGCGTTTGAGCAGATCGACCCCGCCGATGTCAGGCATGCGCAGATCGGTGATCAGGCATCCTTCGTGAGAGCGGGCGACCTCGAGAAATGTCGTGGCGGACTCGTGAACGCGCACGGCATAGCCAGAGCTGCTTAGAAGGAACGACAGGGATTTGCGCACGGACTCGTCGTCGTCAACGATGTGGATCACGTCTTGCTGGGCCATTTCTAGCCTCCCGTACTGACGATGGGCAGCGTGAATCGGAAGATCGTTCCGCCACCCGGATTGGGCTCGGCCGTCATCGTGC
>CAZNHG010000515.1:0-1907 GCA_964572555.1 uncultured Devosiaceae bacterium
CCCATCTCGCCTTCGAGCTCTGCCTTGGGCGTGAGCGCGGCCACCGAGTCAACGACCAGGACATCGATCGCCCCCGAACGCACCAGCGTGTCCGCGATCTCGAGCGCCTGCTCGCCGGCATCCGGCTGCGAGATCAGGAGATCGTCGATGTTCACCCCAAGCTTGCGCGCATAAATCGGATCGAGCGCATGCTCGGCGTCCACGAAAGCACAAATACCGCCGGCTTTCTGGGCCTCGGCGATCACGTGCAGGGTCAGCGTGGTCTTGCCCGAGCTTTCCGGCCCGAACACTTCGACGACACGGCCGCGCGGCAGGCCGCCAATGCCCAGCGCGACATCGAGGCCGAGCGAGCCGGTGGAAACGGATTCGACCTCGGTGACGGGATTTTCGCCCATCCGCATGATGGACCCTTTGCCGAAATTGCGCTCGATCTGGCCGAGCGCGGCTTCCAGCGCCTTGTTCTTGTCCATCGATCCTCCTTCGACAACGCGAAGCTGTGATTGCGACATTCTCGTCTCCTTATTTCACGCCACCCGACTTCACGCAACGCGTTTCCACCGATATGACTATCCGCGATATGTGCTCATTTTGTTCTCATTTCGTTTCGAAAAAGTCAAGATCAAAACAAGAACAAAGCAAATCGGTCAACAAGCTGTTCCATCAACGCGATTCGGTGCGGACACGGGGCATTGGAGCTTTTGTCACCAAAGACTGGATAAACATCAGCCATTCCGATAAACAGGCCGCACGACCTGCGTGGGAGGAGCTGCGCGGGGGAGCAGTCACAGGCAACGCATCGGGCACACCGGGACGACTTTCATGAATCTCATCCAGTTTACCGCCGCCGACGGCATGCGCGCCGTCGCCCAGATCGACAATGGCCGGGCGCGCGTCATCACCAATGCGACGAGCGTCTACGAACTGGCCATGACCGCGATTTCCGCCAATCGCACGCTTCAGGCCGAGATCGACGCCCACGGGCTGGGCGATGACGTGGATATCGACGCGCTGGTGTCGGAGGGACGCCTGCTGCCGCCGATCGACCATCCCGATCCCGCCCATCTCTACGTCACGGGCACGGGCCTTACCCATCTCGGCTCTGCCGCGGCGCGCGACTCCATGCACCAGCAGGCCGGCAGCAGCGACGACGCGCACCTGACCGACTCGATGAAGATGTTCCGCATGGGCATCGAGGGCGGCAAGCCCGAAGCGGGGCAAAAGGGCGTGCAGCCCGAATGGTTCTACAAGGGCAACGGCCATGCCGTCGCGGCGCCGGGCAAGCCCATCCCCTCCCCGAGCTTTGCCGAGGACGCGGGCGAGGAGCCGGAGATCGCCGGCATTTACGTCGTCGGTGCCGACGGCCGGCCGCGGCGCCTGGGCTTCGCCATCGCCAACGAGTTCTCCGACCACGTGACCGAGCGGCAGAACTACCTGTTCCTCGCCCACTCCAAGCTGCGCTTCTGCTCCTACGGGCCGGAACTGCGCATCGGCGACCTGCCCGCCCATGTCGAGGGCACCTCGCGCATCCTGCGCGACGGCAAGGCGTTGTGGGAAAAGCCGTTCCTGTCGGGCGAGGACAACATGTCCCACACCATCGCCAACCTCGAATACCACCACTTCAAGTACGACCTGTTCCGCACGCCGGGCGATATCCACGTGCACATGTTCGGCACCGCGACCCTGAGTTTCGCGGATGACGTGCGCACGCAACACGGCGACATATTCGAGATCGCCGTCCCCGATTTCGGCCTTCCGCTGCGCAATCCCATCGCCGTGGAGGAGGAGAAGCCGGTGACGGTGGAAGCGCTCTACTAGGGGCGTTGGAACCGATGCCTCTCGCTTCGCGGGGGTGACACGGAGGGGTGTGAGTGTGCTGTGCATTGCTTTGTCGCCCTGCGCTTTGCATT
>CAZNHG010000516.1:0-1900 GCA_964572555.1 uncultured Devosiaceae bacterium
GCCATGCACGAGGCCGAAGGCCGGCTCTATGGCCGCGGCACCTGCGACATGAAGGGCTTCATCGCCGCGGCCCTCGCCATGGCGCCGGTCTATGCGCAAATCGGCCTCGCCCGGCCCGTGCATTTCGCCTTCACCTTCGACGAGGAAGTCGGGTGCCTGGGCGGCCAGCAACTCGTCGCCGACCTCGAGGCCCGCGGCATCCGCCCGGGCGTCGCCATTATCGGTGAGCCGACGAGCATGCGTATCGTCGAGGGGCACAAAGGGTGTTTCGAGTATACCACGACCTTCGCCGGACTCGACGGCCACTGTTCGCGCCCGGAGCGCGGGGTGAACGCCATCGAATACGCCACCCGGTACATCGACCGGCTCATGCGGCTGGCGGCCGAACTCGAAGCCGATCCGCCGCCGGGCAGCCGGTTCGAGCCACCCTGGACCACCATCCAGGTGGGGCGCATCGAGGGCGGCACGGCACGCAACGTCATCGCCGGGCACTGCGCCGTCGAATGGGAGATGCGCCCCGTCGTTTCACGCGATGCCGACCGGGTGAAGACCGATCTCCGGGCGTTTTGCGACGGCGAGCTGCTTCCGGCGATGCGCGCCGTCCACCCCGGCGCCGAAATCCGCACCGAGACCGTGGGAGAGGTGGCCGGGCTCGAACCGGCCGACGCCAACGAGGCGCGCGACATCGTCGCCGCGCTGACCGGCGCCACTGACGCCGACCTCGTCGCCTTCGGCACCGAGGCGGGGCTGTTCCAGCAGCTCGGCATGGCGGCGGTGGTGTGCGGGCCCGGCTCCATTGCCCAGGCGCACCGGCCGGACGAATTCGTCAGCATCGAACAACTGGAGGCGTGTCTCGCCATGCTCGAGGGGCTGGGAGAAAGGCTGAGAGAGTGACCGGCGCGCAAAAGCCATCCGCCGCCGCGGCCAAGGGCCCGACCGGCAAGGGTGCCGCCCGCCGGCGTTTCACCCAGCTCTACGAGACGCTGCGCGACCGCATCTGCATGCTCGACTACCCGCCCGGCATGCGGCTGAGCGAGGAAACCCTCGCCGGCGAATTCGGCGTCAGCCGCACGCCGCTGCGCCGCGTTCTCGGCTGGCTCGAATCCGAGGGGCTGGTGGAATCGGTGCAAGGGGTCGGGACCATGGTCACCGACATCGATATCGACGAACTCACGCAAGTCTACCAGCTGCGCATGGAGCTCGACGAACTCATCGGCAAGCTGGCCCCCGTCACTCCGCAACCGGACCAGATCGCCCTGTTCCGCAGCCTGTTCAAACGCAGCCTCACCCTCGCCTCCGCCCCCGAGGCGCGCGCCTTCGCCGAACTCAACATCGACTTCTTCCACGCCGTGAACGGGCTCACCGAGAACGAGCCGCTGCGTGAGATATCCGAACGGCTTTTCTACAAGACCAGCCGCATCTGGCTGAAATCCCTGCCCAGCATGGATTTCGGCATGGAAGTCGAAATCTTCGCCCGCGAGATCGCGGACGTCCTGGAGGCGGTCGAGCTGGGCGACCTCGCGGCGGCCGGCCATATCCGGCGCTCGCATATCTCGATGAGTTTCACGCGGCTGAAACAGCACAAGCACGCCGTGATGCAGGCCGAGGAAGAAGCCGCTGCGCAGGAGCCGCGAGAGTAGGCGAGCCTTTACGCGACCTTTTCCCAAGAGTGCGGTTGGGCCGGCGTCGCGGCCAAGTCCTTGTGCTTCGACAAACTCCGCATGAGGGATTGGTGAGAGGTTCGGGATAAGGTCTTGGGAAACGCCTGCCCCACCCTCGGCTGTCATCCCCGCCCCCGCTTTCGCGGGGACAGGCTCCGGCGGTCATGACAGGGAGGGGGCTGGATGTGCTGTATTTCTTGCTTTGAACATCCGCTTCCCATTCTCTCCATGCCTTCCTA
>CAZNHG010000517.1:0-1890 GCA_964572555.1 uncultured Devosiaceae bacterium
GGGCTGTACCCTTTCCCGTAGTTGGCGCGGACCTGATTGCCATCCTCGTCGGTCAGGGTGCCATTGCTGTATTCCTGGAATGAAACGACGATGGCGGGTCGGCCCTGATAGTATCGTTCGGCATCGGTAACCAGGTCGCCTCCCCCGGACTCGAATCCCAGGATCGCAGTGCCATGATCGGGAAACACCAGGTCCGGCCGATTGATCCAGAAGTTCTGCAAGGTGTGTTCGATTCCAAATATGGATGACGGGATTGATTCTTCTGGCGACTGATGATTGCGGTTGAAGTCGAAAGTGCTCACGGCCTGATTCAGCTCAAACATATAGGTCCAGTCAAAGAAGTCGACCTGGGGAGGTACACCGATCGGCGGCCCAATGCCAACAAAATCCCCCGAGCGATCGAAGGCTACGAGCCTGGCTTCGATCATGGACAGGGGATTTTCGTCCGGGTAGAAACGGGCGGTTGGAAAATTGACGATCCACTCGGTCTTGGCGTTGATGTGGTCGGCAATGATGAAATCGGTTCGCCCGGAAGTGACCATGAGTGCTGCCGAGGATGCGTCAAGCGGGTTCTCCCAGGTATCGGAGATACATTCTCCGTGCATGCAGACCGTCGATGTTGTCTCTCCCGCGGGCGTGCCTTCGTCGTGTGTGTCACGCAGATCCGGCCTCGGATTATCGGGCGCCGTATGCTGGACAATGTTGCTGAACTCGTTGAGGGCGGTGGCATCGACCGAGTACATCGTTCCTTGCGTGACATTGATAATCGAAGTCGAGGCCTGCATGGCCCGACTCCGGCTGACTGACAGCACGGAGTTGGCGTCGTCCGCCCAGGATGGATCGTTCCAGAGGGAGGCAATCGTTTCGCAGTCGCGCTGTCGCCATGTGAAGTCGAACGGGTGCCCGGGAAGTCGTGTGCCCATTGTCACGAACTCAATGGATCCATATTCAAGATCGAATTCGAGGATCTGCGTGGCCACATATTCGCCGTCCTCTTCGACGATCAGGCACTCCTCCGAGTTGGAAGCGAGGACCGTCTTATCATCTTCCCGGGACAGCGATGCGGTCCAAGTCGCACGAGAGTACAGGTTGCCCGTGACCATCGGTTGGCCGTGCTGGTCGAGTATGCGCACCTTGACCGCGGTCGTGCCGGTGTCAATCAGGACCAGGGTGTCATAGTCCTCATTTGCGATCACGAACGGTACGATCACGTAGGCGCCCGTGCCATCATGCTCCTTGTGTATCGCATGGCCGGGGCCGGCGTGCATGCCGGCCAGAACCACTGTCAGTATCATGATGGCTTGGATGCCTGTTCGATAATATTGCTGCATAAGCTGTGTTTCCCTGCGGCGTGCTGCCGGTGAAGTCTAGCAGGCCGGAAACAGCGATTCAGCTTTTCCAAGGTATGTCGGGCCCGGCATATTAAAAGCGTTCCGCCAGCTGAATGGGAGCTGACTGCGAATCGGCTTCGAGACTTCAAAACTCTTTCGCCGCCTGGTTCGCAGGCTTTGGCGACTTCCCCGCCCGGCCCTGCGTGACACGGCGCGCCTAGGCGACGGGAGGTGAGACCCTGGCGGCGTGGGAGAATCCCGTATTCACCGGCTTCGTTCGGAAACCCCCTCAGACTCCCCCTTCTCACTGCGTTCCAAGGGGGAGGACGGTTCTCCAGGCCTTGCTAACAACCCTCCCCTTGGAACGCCAGTGAGAAGGGGAGATGCCCGAAGGGCAGAATGGTTTTGAAGTGTCGGAGCCTACGCGCCAGCGGAATCCAACCCGGCAAGCCGCTTCGCCGGGAGAATTGGGCGCAACAAGCCCAGGCAGCCGCGGCGGGTCAACCGATCCAGCACATAGCGGCGATCGGACTGAGCCAGGTGGATAACCAGGTTTCCC
>CAZNHG010000518.1:0-1880 GCA_964572555.1 uncultured Devosiaceae bacterium
CGATCTCGCCCTTGCCGTCACGCAGCTGCACCAGGGTCCGCACGACCTCGACGATGTCCTCCTTGCGCAGGACGCGGACGGTATCCTCGGCCTCGAGGTCGAGACGCATGTTCATCTTCACGCGGCCGACCGCGGAGAGATCGTAGCGCTCCTCGTCGAAGAACAGCGACTGGAACATCGCCTCGGCGGTTTCCATGGTGGGCGGCTCGCCCGGACGCATCACGCGGTAGATGTCGAACAGCGCGTCCTCGCGGGACTCGTTCTTGTCGACCTTGAGCGTGTTGCGCAGATAGGCGCCGATATTGATGTGGTCGACGTCGAGCACCGGCAGTTCGTCGAAGCCGGCCTCGGTCAGCTTCTTGAGAAGCTTCTCGTCGACCTCTTCGCCGGCCTCGGCGTAGATCTCGCCCGTTTCCAGGTTGAGCAGGTCCCGGGCGATATACTGGCCGTACAGGTCCTCGTTCTCGGCCGTAAGGTGGGTAAGGCCGTTCTCGGCCAGCTTCTTGGCACCGCGGGCCGACAGCTTCTTGCCACCCTCGTGCACCACGTCACCGGTCTTGGCGTCGACGAGGTCGTGGGTCGGCTTGGCACCCTTCATCGCCTCTGCGTCGAACGGCTTCCGCCAGCCCTTCTTGGTGCGCTCGAAGGTGATGGTGTCGTAATAGGTCTCCAGAATCTCCTCGGAGTCCATGCCCAGGGCCTTGAGCAGCGAGGTGACCGGAATCTTGCGGCGGCGATCGATGCGCGCATACACGATGTCCTTGGCGTCGAACTCGATGTCGAGCCAGGAGCCGCGATACGGAATGATCCGCGCGGCGAACAGCAGCTTGCCCGAGGAGTGGCTCTTGCCCTTGTCGTGGTCGAAGAACACGCCCGGGGAGCGGTGCATCTGGGAAACGATGACGCGCTCGGTGCCGTTGATGATGAACGTGCCGTTCTCGGTCATGAACGGCATGTCGCCCATGTAGACATCCTGCTCCTTGATGTCCTTGACGGAGCGGGCACCGGTGTCCTCGTCGACCTCGAACACGATCAGCCGCAGAGTGACCTTGAGCGGCGCGGCAAAGGTCATGTCGCGCTGCCGGCACTCCTCGACGTCGTACTTGGGCTGCTCGAACTCGTAGCGCACGAATTCGAGGGACGCAGTGCTGGAGAAGTCCGTAATGGGGAAGACCGACTTGAAGACGGACTGCAACCCTTCGTTGCCGCGCCCGTCCTCGGGCTCGTCTACCATCAGGAACTGATCATAAGAGGCCTTCTGGACCTCGATCAGATTGGGCATCTCCGTGACTTCGCGAATGCTGCCGAAGGACTTGCGCACCTTGCGGCGGCCATTGAACGTGGTAGTCATACCAGCTCCTTTTCATCGAATGTCTCGGAGGCAAGTGTCCAAAGCACCGACAATCAGCCGTCGGCCCTCGGGACACCTGCCCTTATGTCACGTAACTATCCGCAACTTCGCGCCCGGTCCGGTTTCACCCGGCGGGCGCCCGCCCCGTTACGCGGGGGCGGTAACAAAGGGACGGCGGATGGCCGCCGCCCCTCGCAATACCGTTTTGCCGAACTACTTGAGTTCGACCTTGGCGCCGGCGTCCTCGAGCTTCTTCTTGAGCTCTTCCGCCTCTTCCTTGTTGACGCCTTCCTTGACCGGCTTCGGCGCGCCCTCGACCTGGGCCTTGGATTCGGCCAGGCCCAGACCGGTGATGCCGCGAACTTCCTTGATCACGTTCAGCTTCTGATCGCCAGCCGCGGCGAGGATGACGTCGAATTCGTCCTTCTCTTCTTCCTCGGCAGCGCCGGCGTCGGCGGCACCGCCACCAGCGGCGACGGCCACCGGAGCGGCGGCGGAAACGCCCCACTTCTCTTCGAGCATCTTCGAA
>CAZNHG010000519.1:0-1878 GCA_964572555.1 uncultured Devosiaceae bacterium
CCGCAATCTGCCTGACGAAGTCCGCGACCGGCTGCGCCTCCGTGCCGCCCGAGCCGGCACCAGCATGGAGGCCGAGGTGCGGGCGATCCTGATCCGGGCAAGCTCCGAACCGTTGGAAAGCGAGTCGGGTGAATCGCTCCAGGCGTGGGTCGATGAACTCTACGCCGGCAAGCGGCCGACCGACGCGGTCGGTGACCTGATTCGTGACCGGCGGGATGAGGCCGCGCGCGAGCGGAAGGCTGACTCTTGACCGTACTCGATGCCTCGGCGCTTCTAGCCTTTCTATTTCGGGAACCGGGACATGAGCATGTTGCAGCAATTATCGACGACTGCTGCATGTCTACCGTCAACCTGAGCGAGGTCCTGGGGCGCTTCGCGCGCGACGGACACAATCCGCAGGACGCCGCCCGGCGCATTGCCGCCAGCCCCGTCGAAACCGTCCCGTTTGTGGAGGATCACGCCTCGCTGGCCGCGGCATTGTTGCCCAGAACGAAAAATAACGGACTGTCGCTGGCGGATCGCGCCTGCCTGGCGCTGGCGATCCAGCGGCAAGCCCCGGCAATGACCGCCGATCGGGCATGGTCGGATATCGATATCCCGGTGCCGATTGTGCAGATTCGACCCTGAGAATCCCGTTGGACGGCGGGGGTGTAAGGCAGATTTCCGCACCGCGGTGCCTGTCCATACATGCGCATAATGTATATTATGTTAAATAATGTGTTATTTAACGTAATATAGTTGGGCGACCATTTCGCGAGGAGATCGCAATGAGTGCGCCCCACTATCCCGGCGCCTTCCGCGGATGGTGGTGGCGTGCTTGTCCGACGGAGCTGTTGCGCGTCAGTGTTTATGGGGGTTCGGGGAGTACGGCAATGCCTGCTTTGCTTGCTGCACCGTGAAGCTGTCCATCCAAAGTTGCCAGAGGTAAGTCCTTGCGGATGGCAAGTTCCAGATATGCGGCGTCGTAAACGATCAGGCTGTGATGTTCAGCCAGGTCCAGTACCGAGGTGTCTGTTACAAACATGCTAGAAACGCCGTCCCTCGTTGATCAGTTCCCGCAAGCTGATATCGCCCAGGTCATGCTCGGCCTGAAACGATTTCATCCGCTCCACGGCCGCCCTTCTTTCCTCGCTTCTGCTGCCGATACCACGAAGTTCGGCGATGGCTTTGCCATGGCGGGTAATGACGATCCGCTCTCCCTTCCGGGTGCGCTCAAGCAACTCGGACAGGTGGGTTTTTGCCTCATAGGCTCCGATTTCCGCCATATCAGCCACACTCCATTTAAACCAGTCTTAAGTAAACTCAGAGCGCCAGCGATTCGCGAAGCGCCGCCCGTGCGCTCCGTCCATCCAGCGCTTCCATGCCTTCGAGCCAGTCGGCGACCACGTTGAAATTCTCCGCTAGCCAGGCGCGGGCGACTTCCCTTGCCGGTTGGTCCTCACGGGCGTAGGCATGGATCCACGCGCTCTGCACGGTACTGTCGATGCGAAAGCGTTCGAAGAACACGGCCAGGTCCGGGTGGTCGTCCGCGAATCCGGACCGCGCCAGCGTATATACCCGCGTTTGCCCGGCCGGGCCCCAGTGGTTGTCGGGATCGCCCAGGAATTGAATGTCGTAGGCGACGTTCATCCAGTGGGGCTTCCAGGCGCAGAACACGATGGGTTCTTCACGTCTTATCGAGCGCCCGACCTGGGCCAGCATGGCCTGGGTGCTGCTGGGCAGAAGTTCCCAGTCGCCCAGGCCGTAGACGTCGTTGTCCACGGCCTCACCGGCCACGATCATGGCACCGCTGCCGGGTTCGATACAGTGGATGGTGGCGTCGAAACGTTCCTGCGCCGCATCAAGCTGCGTCAGACTCTCCAGACCTTCCTCGTATAG
>CAZNHG010000520.1:0-1875 GCA_964572555.1 uncultured Devosiaceae bacterium
AGCAAGACAGTTGGACACCACATTTATAAAGTGGCGAGTGCGGTTTTCACGACCGGGGCACGTCGCGCCCGTTTGCGCCGCCGGTTGAGGGGGGGCACTTCCTGCAATTCGCTCGTCGAACACGGGCTTCAGCGATCTTCTGACAAGTTGCACCCGCGCGCCGCCTATCAACGGCGCGGAGCATTTCGACAGGGGTGTGTTTCGTTGCGAGGTAATGCTGCGATCCGGAGACGCGCTTTCCGGGTTCAGCGGGATCCGCCGGCGAATTGGCCGCCCTGCATGGCCGCGTCCAGATAGGCGTGACACGCTCGCGGCAACTCTTGGCGCAGGTGTGCGATATCGCGCTCCGATGCACCCGCTTCCATGACCATGCGCACCGAGCCGCCGAGCAGGACGAACAGCATGAAGGATGTGGAATCGACATCGGGGAACTGTGCATCCGGCGCTGTCGCCAGCAGATCTGCCACGGCCTGCCTTATGCGCTCCTGGCCCGCCTCCACCACGCCGGAGATGTCGAAGTCGGCAGCGATTGCATAAATGGCACGCGAGGCCGTGACGTCCGCCGTCTTGGCATCCAGCAGCGTGTTAGCAAGCCCGTCCGCGATTTCCCGGAGTTCACAGCCCTTAAGACGCCCGGCCGCCGCGAGCATCGAATTCTCGACGATGGCGAGTTGGTTTTCGACGATCGCGAACAGAAGTGCCTGCTTGTGCGGATAATACTGGTACATCGTACCGACCGAGACGCCGGCCCTCTCGGCGACCCGTGTCGTCGTGACACGTGCTGTTCCATCCGCCAGCAGAACCTGAATCGTCGCCGTGAGGATCGCCTCGACCGTTGCGGTCGAACGTGCCTGACGCGGCGTTTTCCGGGGCTGCAGAAGCGATGGCTCGGGACGGTTCATATGCGAATATCGAAGCTGAAGAATCCTTCATATATTGGCCTTGCGCAAACGAATTCGCAAGGAGACTTGTCATGAACACGGTTCTTGTCACCGGCTGCTCGACCGGCTTCGGTCGTGAAACCGCTTCCCATTTTCTCGAACGCGGCTGGAACGTCATTGCCACGATGCGCGATCCTGCGGACAGCACCTTACCACCGTCCGGCAGCCTGCGTGTCCTGCCGCTCGACGTGACTGATCCGGACAGTGTCGCCACGGTTGCCGCGCAGGCCGGTGACATCGATCTCTTGGTCAACAATGCCGGCATAGGCTGGCTGAATGCGCTGGAGGGAACATCTATGGAGACGGTACGCGGGATTTTCGAAACCAACATGTTCGGGACGGTTGCGATGATGCAGGCCGTGCTGCCCGGCATGCGCGAGCGGCGCTCGGGTGTGATCGTCAATGTCAGCTCCAGTACGACCCTGAAGCCGCTGCCCCTATTGTCGGTCTACAGGGCCAGCAAGGCCGCGGTTAATGCACTCACCGAGTCGGTGGCGATGGAGCTCGCCGAATTCGGGATTCGGGCCCGGGTCGTCGTGCCGGGTGCTGCACCGGCGACCAGCTTCTCCAGTACCGCACGGGAGCGGATCGCCGAGCGAGGTGGCTTTCCCGAGGCATATGCGGATTTCACGCACCGGACGATGGCGGACATGCAGGCCCACGCGGCCGGTGAGGTAACGACGGCCGAGGATGTGGCTCAAGCGGTCTTTCGTGCCGGGACGGACCCGGACTGCCCCATGATACTGCCCGCCGGCGCCGATGCCCTCGCCTGGGCGGAAGGTCGTTGAGCGGCTGCTTCCCGGCAGAGGCGGGCGGACGATTCTCCGAAATCGCACCATGCAAGCGACGGCATACGGGGTCCCGGTTCCACCCTCGGGCGCGCCGGGGTGTCCGCGCTCTCGCGCGCCTAGACCCGCCCCGCCGCGCGCAGGAG
>CAZNHG010000521.1:0-1871 GCA_964572555.1 uncultured Devosiaceae bacterium
CGGTCGTGAAAACCGCACTCGCCACTTTATAAATGTGGTGTCCAACTGTCTTGCTTCAAGACCTGGGTCGCCTCGTACAAGGCGAGCCCGGTTCCCGATAGCGAGAGGTGACAAATGCAAAATTCCGATCATGAAGTGGTCATCGCCGGAGGTGGCCCGACCGGACTTCTGCTTGCGGGTGAACTGGCACTGGCGGGCGTCGATGTCGCCATTGTCGAGCGGCGGTTGAACCAGGAGGTCGAGGGGTCCCGGGCGGGCGGATTGCATCCGCGATCCATCGAGGTGCTCGACCAGCGCGGCATTGTGTGGTGCCTTTTGCCGGAGCCGTTCTCGATGCCGGCGACCGCCCGACCCGTCACAACTACACGCTCGCCCTGTGGCAGGCCAGGATCGAGCAAGGCCTCGCCGACTGGGTCCGTGAACTGCCGGTGCAATTCTATCGCGGCTGCGAGGTGACGGATTTCTCCGAAGACAATGGCGGCGTTACCGTTCCGTTGGATGACGGCCGGTCACTGCATGCCCGGTATCTCGTCGGATGCGACGGCGGCCGCAGTCTCGTGCGCAAGAAGGCCGGCATCGGTTTTCCGGGATGGGACCCGGACATCAGCTATCTGATCTTCGAGGCTGACACGGCCGATGAGCCGGCATGGGGCATACGGCACGGCGAGAGGGGTCTTTATGCCCTTGGGCCGCTGGAAGACGGAAGGCGCGTACGCGGGGTCGTCACGGAGCAACGCCTCGAGCGGGGAGACAAACCGGATATCGACGATCTCCGTCAAACTCTTGTCGCAGCCTATGACACCGATTTCGGCGTCCACGATGTCACCTGGCTCTCAAGGTTCACCGACGCGGCGCGGCAGGCGGAAACCTATCGCAAGGGCAGGATTCTGCTGGCAGGCGATGCCGCCCACATCCATTCCCCGGCAGGCGGACAGGGCTTGAACACCGGCCTGCAGGACGCCGTCAACCTGGGGTGGAAGCTCGCCCAGGTGGTCAAGGGCATCTCGCCGGACGGCCTGCTCGATACCTATCACGACGAACGGCACCCGGTCGGCGCGGCCCTGCTCAAGAACACCCTCGCGCTCACGGCGCTCAATCGCGGCGACGAGCGAAGCAATGCCCTGCGCGAGATGATGGCCAAGGTGGTGCAGATGGACGCGCCGCGCAGATGGTACACCGCGCTGATGTCCGGACTGGACGTGCGCTACGATCTTGGCGAGGGTCACCCGCTGCTTGGACGGCGCATGCCGGACCTCGACATCACGACCGAAGACGGCCCGACAACGGTCTTCACGCTTCTCCATGATGCCCGGCCGGTGCTGCTCAATCTCTCGAGCTCCCGCCGCATCGATATCGCCGGGTGGGACGGCCGCGTCAGGCCGGTCGATGCAACCTTCGAAGGCACCATGGAACTGCCCGTTATCGGTGAGGTCGACACCCCGGCGGCGATCCTTATCCGGCCGGACGGCCATGTCGCCTGGGTGGGTGATGGCACCGGGACGGGCTGCAAAGACGCGCTGTCGAAGTGGTTCGGGCCGGCGTCTCGCGCGTAGCGCCGTGCACGCTCCCCCAAACGTCTCGGGGACCTAAATCAGGTTGTCGGGACCGCGGTTTGTCCATGAGCGCGGTGATGGTCCCGACATCGGTTTCATCCCGGGACGCGTGGATTTGGGCCAGACGGCCGGTTTCGATAGCGTTTCCGTCGCCGGCTCCGGCATGCCCGGCAACGTAAGAAAAGCTCCGCCCCTTCAATACAAAGGGGGCGGCGCTCCAGGGAGTTGGCTGGCCTAGAGGCTAGACGCCGATCTTGCCGCCCCCCTTCCTGGTAATCGCGACGACCGAGGGGCGCACCGGCATGTCGTCGCGGAAGT
>CAZNHG010000522.1:0-1869 GCA_964572555.1 uncultured Devosiaceae bacterium
ATGCCCCCGCTTCCGGCCAAGTTCCTCCTAGTGCGAGAGTGAGCTCTCGGGCCGTCTCAGATACCAACCCGCCCAGCCCCTGCAGACGATCTTCGGTCATCCGGCCGGACAACCCCGACACGGATATCGCACACAAGGCCTCCGCTTGAGAATTGTACACGACCGCAGCGACGCAGCGCAGGCCAATGATGAACTCCTCGTTGTCGACGGCAAATCCGCGCCCGCTGATCAAGTTCAGCTCATCCTTGAGCCCGGAGGCCCGCACAATGGAATTCGGTGTCATGCGTGGCATGCCATGGCGTGAAATTAGCGCTTTCACGTCTTCCGGCGCGTATGTTGCAAGAATAGCCTTCCCCATGCCGGAAGCCACCATTGGAGCCCGGCCGCCCACGCGGGTAATCGCTCTCATGATCTCTCGACTTTCGACCTGAGTGAGCACGACCACCTCGCCTTCATCGACTACACCGAGATTGGCCGTTTCCCGGCTCTTGTCGCGCAATTGGCGCAAGTACGGCAGCGCCGGCGCGACGAAGTTGCGCTGGCGCACGAAGGCCGAACCTACGGAAAACGTCTTGCGCCCCACATGCCAGGTCGAGTTGATCTGATCGAACTGGACGAAGTTGCGCTCCTCGAGCGTCGTGAGCAGGCGGTGCACGGTAGAGGGCGATAAGCCAGTGCGTGCGCACAGATCCATAAGCCGGTAGCCCTCCTCGTCCTCGCCCAGCACCTCCAGAAGGGTCATGGCACGCTCGACCGATCGCACTCGGTTGTGGCTTGAGCCGCGTCCAGCTTCCTGAACCGCATGATCATCCCTGTTAGTCACGGTTGGCCCTTTCCTTCTCGCCTATGAGACTAGGTTGCGCCGGCATTAGTTACAATCCACGCGGGTGTTCTGCCTGCCGCATTTCCGCATGGCGGTAATCCTCCAAAACCAGCTCGACTGTCTCACATACCGCCCCATAAGTTGCGCGCACCGCCATTACCCCACTGCCAAAGGAGTCCGGCAGATGAGTTCTTACGTCACCTATGGCGATCTGCACGTTGCCACTCCGCTCGCCGAGTTGGTCGCCCGCGAGATCACACCCGGCACGGGAATCTCGGCCGAGGCGTTCTGGCAGGCCCACGCGAAGCTGCTTGCTGACCTAGCACCAGCCAACCGTGCGCTTCTCGATAAACGCGAGAACCTCCAACGCCAGTTGGACGACTGGTTTGCAACGCGTGTGGGTCAGCCCTTCGACACAGAGGCCCACCGCACGTTTCTCGAAGAGATCGGATACATCGTACGGGACCCCGGGCCAGTGACCGCAACCACCGACAATGTCGATCCCGAAATTGCCACGATTGCCGGGCCGCAGCTCGTCGTTCCAGTGTCCAATGCACGCTTTGCCTTGAACGCGGCGAACGCGCGCTGGGGCAGTCTCTATGACGCTCTTTACGGCACGGACGCCATCCCCCGGGAAGGGGATTTGTCGCCAGGTGGAGACTACAATCCCAAGCGCGGCGATGAAGTGGTCCGCCAGGCCGCAAAGTTTCTCGACGAAACCGTGCCGCTCGCTGCGGGCACTCACATCGATGCTACCGACTACTCTGTCTCTTCAAACGGAACGCTTACCGTCAAATTGGCGGATGGTACGGAAACACGGCTCGCCGATCCTGACCACTTCGTCGGCGTGCGCGCCGAGGGAACCGCGACAGGCTATCTTCTCAAGCACCACGGCCTGCACATCGAGATCGTTGTCGACACCGACCATCCGATCGGCCGCGACAGCCACGCGGGTGTTTGCGACATTGTGCTCGAGGCCGCGCTCACAACTATCCAGGACTGCGAGGATTCGGTCGCCGCCGTTGATGGCGCGGACAAGGTCGGTG
>CAZNHG010000523.1:0-1864 GCA_964572555.1 uncultured Devosiaceae bacterium
CTCACCCCGCATAGAGCTGCGACAGCACCACCGGATTGCCGTCCGGATCCGTCAGGTGCGCGAAATGGGACGACGTGCCCGAGGCGATGTCGGACACCTCGAGGCCGCGCGCCAGGCACGCCCGGCGGTCGGCCTCGATGTCGCCGACCTCGAGAACCAGCGCCGTCTGCCCGGCGCGTTCCGGGGCGTCGAAGACCTGGAAGCCGCCGCCGGCGGTGACCAGCCATTCGGCGAGCCCCGGCATGGGAAACCGGTCGGCCGGGCGGTCCATGAGCTTTTCATACCAGGCGAGCGCCGCTGGGTAGTCGGCGACCGCCACTTGCGCCATGACCGTTGTGATGGGCATTCACGCTTCTTTGCGGTCCGCGGGCTGCGCGCCCAGAAAGGCCCCGATATTGTCGAGCTGCCGATTGACACCCATCTCCCGGACCTCGGGCGTGTCGCGCCCGTCGAAATAAGCGCCCTGGTCCGTCACCACCATGTGCGTCCCCTCCGGCACTTCCCGGAACTCCACCGTGGTCACCGACGCCGAGACTCGCGCACCCTTGTGCCTCATAACATGCGTGTAGACGATGCGCGTATCGGGAACGATGTCGGCGAACCGCCCCTCGACCTCGAACGGCTCGGCTCCCGGCGGGCCGAAGCGGGCGACGTCGGCGCCGCCGGTCCTGAAGTCGAAATCCACCAGTTCGAACACCCAGTCGTCCGCCGGAACGGCCCATTGCTTGAGGGCTTCGGGATCCTCCCAGGCCGCGAAGACGCGCGCGGGCGGGACGGGATAGACGCGGTCCACGGTGAACGTGCCGTGGACGACGGTATACTCGGGCATGAGAACCTCCTTGATGGCTGCTGCCGCGGCGCGGATTTATTAAGCGTTGACTTAACCATGGAGCCGGCGAGATCAATAGTCAAGTGTTTACTTAACTAACACAGCGCGAGGAAAAGGCCGTGGCGCCAGCGCACCACGGCCCGAACAATCAGGAAGCGACGCCTCGGGAGGAGAGAAGCGCCGCTTCCCGCGGGACCCGGAATTCGAGAAACTCAGGTCCGCCGCCTCGACTCACCCTAGTTGAAGCGATAGCGGACGGTGCCGCGCACTTCGTGGATGAAGTTGTTGTTGATGATGAAGCTGTCCGCCGCATTGTCGGGCTGGCTCATCACCTTGTTCATGTAGATGCCGCGATACCCCAGGTCCGCGACCGCATTGCCCATGTCATAGGAAACACCAGCCATGACGGCGCCGGCAGCTTCCAGCGACGTGCCCCAGGCGATCTCGGAACCGCCGGTGTCGTTGACCTGCGAATAGTTGTAGGCGGCGCCGAGACCGGCACCGACATACAAGCCGAGCCCGCCCGCAGCGGAATAGCCGTACTCGCTCAGGGGGAAATCGTAATATACGTTCGCCATCGCCAGGCCCGAGCGCAGGTTCACGGTCTCGCCGGAGTCCGCTGTCAGCTCGTTGTTGTGCAGATAGTCGACGGTGATGTCGGTCCGCAGGCCGTTGCCGGTTTCGTAGCCGAAGCCGACGCCGAGGCTGTAGCCGTAGCCGGGTGAATCGAAATCGGAAACGCAGCCGCAATACTGGCCATCTTGGGCCCACCAGGCATTCCCGGCGGCGCTGCCGCGCAGATAGAACGAACCCTTGAGGCCGTCATCTACCGGCGGAAGTGTCGGATATTCTGGGGGCGGCATGTAGTCTGCGGCATGAGCCGGTACTGCCAGCAGGGCGGCGACGGCCACTATGACCACTGCTTTGAGCATGCGCATGTCTCGTTCCTTCGTACTTATAACGAGTTCGGGTCGAATGCGCGGCAGTATGGGACGATATTCTTAATGGCCACTTAACCTAAACTTTTAACCCTAA
>CAZNHG010000524.1:0-1853 GCA_964572555.1 uncultured Devosiaceae bacterium
GGGTCCAGGAACTTTCCCCGATTTATCCATCTGCTCGATGGGGTCTTTGTGCTCGAGGCCGATATCGACACGTTGCACCGGCGGCTTGCGTCGCGGCCCGACGATGAATGGGGAGGTCGCTCAGCCGAACGGGAAGTCGTCGCGCGCCTGCATGCCACGAAGGATGGCGTTCCGAAGAATGGCATCATCATCGACGCCAGCGCACCGATCCCGCGTGTCGTCGACGAAATTCTGAGCAAATGCGGATAAGGGTACGACCTCCCGTGTGGAAGGACGGCTGACTACTCCTGCTTCACCCCGTTGCGATATGTGTAGCTTGGCGCCTTGAAGGTCACCAGTTCCTCGCTCGCGCTCGGATGCACCGCGATGGCACGGTCGAAGTCTGCCTTGCTGGCGCCCATGGCCATCGGAATGGCGACAAGCTGGATCATCTCGGCGGCACCGGGCCCAAGGATGTGGCAGCCGAGTACCGTGCCGCCGTCCTTCTCGGTGATCAGCTTGAGCAGCATGCGCTCGGGCTTGTCGCTGAGCGTGTTCTGCATGGGGCGGAAGCGCGCGACGAACACGTCGATATCGCCCGCCTCGGCCGCCTCCTCCTCGGTCAGGCCAATTGTGCCGAGTTCCGGCTCCGCGAAGACGGCCGTGGGGATGAGGCTGTGATCGACGGCTGTCGGATTGTCGTTGAACACGGTTTCCGCATACGCGGCACCCTCGCGGATAGCGACCGGCGTCAGCGCGGCGCGGTCGGTGACGTCACCGACGGCATATATCGAGGGCACGCTCGATTGCGAGTACTTGTCCACCGCGATCGCTCCGCTCGGCGCAATATCGACTCCGGCCTGCTCAAGACCGATATCGGCGATGTTGGGCCGGCGCCCCGTGGCGAACATGACCGCCCCGTAACGATGGTCGTCGCCATCGCTGAATACCGCGCGGATGCCCTTTCCGGCCTGCTCGAGCCATTCGATGCTGGCGTTGTAGTGGAAGGTGATGCCGCGCGCGGCCATGCCCTGTTCGAGCCCGGCACGCAGATCGTCGTCGAAGCCGCGCAGGATGCGGTCGCGCCGGTAGACGAGCGTAGTGTCGACGCCCAGCCCGGCGAAGATCGTCGCGAACTCGACGGCGATGTAACCGCCGCCCTCGATGAGGATGGAGTCCGGCAGGGTCTCGAGCAGGAACGCCTCGTTGGAGGTGATGCCCAGATCCGCGCCGGGGATCATCGGCTTGAACGGATGCGCGCCCGTCGCCACCAGAATATGCTTGGTTTCCAGCGTCTCGCCGCCATTGATCAGCCGCACGCTGTTCGGGCCGTCGACCACCGCCCGGTCGCGGATGACCTCGACGCCCCATTTGTCGAGCGTCGCTTCATAAGCGTTTTCCAGCCGATCAATCTCGGTGTTCTTGTTCGCCAGGAGCGTTTGCCAGTCGAAGCTGGCGTTGACCTGCCAGCCGAAGCTGCCTGCGATCTCGAATGTATCCGCGAAGCGGGATGCATAGACGAACAGCTTCTTAGGCACGCAGCCTCGGATCACGCAGGTCCCGCCGACCCGGTACTCCTCGACGATGGCGACGCGCGCGCCATAGCCGGCCGCCATGCGGGCGGCGCGCACGCCTCCCGAACCGGCCCCGACGACAACGAGATCGTATGAACTGGACATGTGGCCCCCTATCTCAACAACCAGCACCTGACACAAAAAAGGGCCCCGCACGAAGCGGGGCCCCTGTTACATAGGTGATCGGAAATCAGATATCTATGCCCTGCTCGCGGAGCGTCGCCCGGACCGATGCGAGGAACTCAGTGTTGAGGTTGTTGCGGAACACCTGCAGCACCGACTGGATCTGCCGATTGGCCT
>CAZNHG010000525.1:0-1842 GCA_964572555.1 uncultured Devosiaceae bacterium
ACCGTGGCGAAGGGGATGCCGAAGTGGTTGGCGATCAGCGCGTCCTTGCTCTCGGCGGCGCCGACGAACCCGACGGGTGTCGCGACGATGGCGGCGGGGTGCGGGGCATCGGCCTCGAGCATCTCGATGAGGTGGAACAGGGCGGTGGGGGCGTTGCCGATGACCACGACGGCGCCCGCCATCCGGTCGCGCCAGAGTTCCACGGCGGCGGCGGAGCGGGTCGTCCCCAATTCCCCGGCGAGAGCGGGCACGCGCGGGTCGTCGAGGGTGACGATGCATTCATTGTCCGCCGGAAGGGCTTTCGCGGTGATGCCGGCGCGCACCATGCGGCAGTCGCACAGGACCGGTTTCCCTTCGATCAGTGCATGCTGCGCCGCGCCGACGACACCGGGCTCGCCGGCGAAATCGGCCACGAGATCGACCATGCCCACCGCGTGGATCATGCGCACCACCATGTCCTGCAACGGCAGGGGGACGACGTCGAGATCGGCTTCCCGCCTTATGGTGGCGAAGCTTTGTGCGTAGATCGCCTGCGGATCGCGCAGATAGTCCATGCGCGTCACCGGTTCTTCAGCGTCACCGGTCCGAGCGGATGGTCGGCGTGCGGATACGGGTGATGATGATGGTGGTGATGGTGCCCCTCGCCATGACCGTGATGGTGGTCATGGTCGTGGCTGTGCAGCGGGGTGAAGGGCAGGCCGTGCCGTTTGCAGAATTCCTCGTTCCGGCACGAGGCGTCGCAATCGCCGTTGCAGGGGCAGTTCTCCAGCCCGCCGCCAACGCCCTCGACGTGATGGTGATGGCTTTCCTGGGCCGCGCCGACCTCGGCCTCGAAGCCGAGCACCTGCTCGCGGTACTTGCACATGCCGCAGTTCATCACATTGGTGCCCGCGACGATCTCGTCGAGCCGGTCCATGAAGGTATCGACCACCAGGTCGTGGTCGTTGAGATAGGGCGCCTTGAGGAACTCGATATCTCCGTGTTCGGCCGCGACCTCGTCGACAGCGCTGTAGATGCGCTTGACCAGAACGCCGGTGAACAGGAAATACGGAAAGACGATGATGCGCTTGTAGCCCAGTTTCGCGGCATGGCGCAGGGCGGGGGCGACGAGCGGGAAGGTGACGCCGGAAAAACTCACCTCACCCCAGCCGAAGCCCATGCCTTCCCACAGCATGCGCATGACCTTGGCGACGTTGGAATTGGCGTCGGGGTCGGAGGCGCCGCGCCCCACCACCATGAGCAGGGTGTCGTGGCGGGCGACCCCGGTTCCGGCAGCCGCCTCGGCCTCGGCGATGCGGTCGCCGGCGGCGCGGATCATCTTGAGATCGACGCCGAGTTCGCGCCCGTAGTCGATGCCGAAATCGGCGTATTGGGCGGCATAGGTGTTGAGAACCGAGGGGATGTCGTTCTTGGCGTGGCCGGCGGCGAACAGCATGCCGGGCACGGCGAGGACGCGCCTGACGCCCTCGGCTCGCAGCTTGTCGAGCCCCTGGTGGATTACGGGATTGGCGAATTCGAGATAGCCGTATTCGACCGGCACGCCGGTGAGGCGTTCCTTCAGCCGTTCGGACAGCTTGGCGAATTCACCGACGGCGAGCTGGTTGCGGCTGCCATGGCCGCACAGCATCACGCCCGTACCGGCGGGCAGGCCGGGCGCTTCAGCCATGGAACCGGCCCGCGATTCGCAGGGAATGGAAATTGCGTGTCATGATCTACCTCTCGGCGTTGGTGTCGAGGAGGCAGAGTTCCAGGATCGTCGTGTCACAATGCAGCTCCGGCCTTGGCCCCCGGATTGGGTCGACCGCACCGGACTGTCTTTCAGTCCATCAAGGAACGCTGCGC
>CAZNHG010000526.1:0-1842 GCA_964572555.1 uncultured Devosiaceae bacterium
GCGATCAGCTTCTTGATGTCCTCCTGAACGAGCGCGACCAGCGAGGTGATGATGATTGCGGCCACCGACAGGAAGAAAACGAAGTTGGCGAAGAAGGCCGAGGCGTCCGGGAACATCGGGATCGAGAACCGCAGGAAGCCGTAACCACCCATCTTGAGAAGGATCGCGGCCAGGATGACCGAGCCGGCGGTCGGCGCTTCGACATGGGCGTCGGGCAGCCAGGTATGCACCGGCCACATCGGCACCTTCACCGCAAACGAGGCGAAGAAGGCCAGCCACAGCCATGTCTGCATGCCTTCGGGGAAATCCGTCTGCAGCAGCTTGGAAATGTCGAGCGTGCCGGCTTCCCAGTACATCGCCATGATGGCCAGCAGCATCAGTACCGAACCGACGAAGGTGTAGAAGAAGAACTTGTAGCTCGCCTGGATGCGCCGCTTGCCGCCCCATATGCCGATGATCAGGAACATCGGGATCAGGCCGCCCTCGAAGAACACATAGAACATGGCGAGATCGAGCGTTGCGAACACGCCGATCATCAGCATTTCGAGGACGAGGAAAGCCACCATGTATTCGCGTACGCGCACCTGGATGCTTTCCCAGCTCGCCAGGATCGCCATGGGCATCAGAAGGCCCGTGAGCACGATGAACAGCACCGAAATGCCGTCGACGCCCATGCGGTAGCCGATCACCCCGCCGATCCACTCGTGGTTCTGCACGAACTGGAAGCCGGTGTTCGAGGGGTCGAACATCGCCCACATCGCGAGGGTGAAAGCGAAGGTGATTGCCGTGGTGGCGAGCGCGATGCGGCGCATGTTGGTGCGCGCAACATCGTCATCGCCCGGCACCAGCAGCACGAACAGCGCGCCCAGCAGCGGCAGGAAGGTGACGATCGTCAGAATGTTGTTCGAGAAAATCATCTAGATAAGTCCCCCAGCCGCGATGGCCCAGGTCAGGAGCACGGCAACGCCGATAAGCATCGCGAAGGCGTAGTGATAGAGGTAGCCGGACTGCAGCCGCACGACCTGCGCGGTCACGTCCTTCACCCGCGCACCGAGCCCCTCGACGATGGTCTGGTCGATCAGCCAGTCGTCGAAGCCGCGCCACAGCGCCCGGCCGATCCACTTGGCGGGCCGCACGAAGATGAAATCGTACAGTTCGTCGAAGTACCACTTGTTCAAAAGGAACTGGTACAGCCCGCGGTGCCGGGCCGCGAGCCGCGCCGGCATCTCCTTGTCGCGCATGTACATCTGCCAGGCGACGAGGAAGCCCAGGATCATGGCGACGGTCGCGGACCACTTGGCCCAGAGCGGAACGCCATGTGCGCCCTCGATGATGCCGTGGTCGACGATCAGCGAGCCGGCGAAGAAGTGCTCGATGTGCTCCACATGGCCGAAGAACTCGTCATAGAACAGCACGCCCGAGATCACCGCGCCGAGCCCCAGCACGTAGAGCGGAATGAGTATGACATTCGGGCTCTCGTGGGCATGCTCGTAGGTGTCGTGATCGGCGCGCGTCTCGCCGTGGAAGGTCAGGTGCACCAGGCGCCAGGAATAGAAGCTGGTGAACGCGGCGGCGATGACCAGCGACCAGAACGCGAAGGTGCCCGACGCACCGCCCACGGCATAGGCGGCCTCGATGATCGAGTCCTTGGAGAAGAACCCGGCGAAACCGAGCGAGGTGCCGGGAATGCCGACACCGGTGAGCGCCAGCGTGCCGATCATCATCATCCAGTAGGTCATCGGAACCTTGGAGCGGATGCCGCCCATCTTGCGCATATCCTGCTCGTGATGCATCGCGTGGATCACCGAGCCGGCGCCGAGGAACAGCAGCGCCTTGAAGAAG
>CAZNHG010000527.1:0-1829 GCA_964572555.1 uncultured Devosiaceae bacterium
CCGCTGTTCCATTCGGTGTCCGGATACCGCCCGGCCTCGACATACCCCGCCCTGCGATAGAATGCCCGGCTCTGTTCGTTGAACGTATCCGTCTCGAGCCGGGCCGTCGTATGCCCGTCCCGCATCATCTCCGCCTCGGCGTGGTCGAGCAGCGCCTGCCCCGCACCCTGACGCTGAAACGCGGGGCGGATGTGCAGCGCATCGATGAAGTTGCCGCGCCTGAGCACCATGCCCACCACGTCTCCGCCGATCTCGGCGAGAACGAAATCCTCCCCCTCCCGGTCGACGAACGCGGCGCTGCCGCCCTTGGCGCGGAATGCTTCCAGCGCCTCGGTGGTCAGCTGCGGTTTCCAGGTGGCTTCGAAGGTTTCCTCGAGCAGGACGACGACCGCGTCGCGGTCCGCGGCGGCGAAGGGCCGGATGCGTACCGCCCCGCCCGGACTCACGGCTTGTCCTGCGCCGCCTTCATCAGGTCGTTGACCATCGCCTCGCCCCCCAGCGCCTGCATGGCGGCCGCGGCAATGCCGGCGCTGTCGAGCCCGGCGGCGGCGTACATGTCCGTCGGGTTGGCATGCTCGTCGAACCGGTCGGGGATGGTCAGCGGCCGGAACTTCAGCTTTCCGTCGAGAAGCCCCTCGCGCGCCATGTAGGTCGCCACGTGCGAGCCGAACCCGCCGATGGCGCCCTCCTCGACGGTGAGCATCACCTCGTGGTTCTCCGCCAGCGCCCGCACCAGATCGATGTCGAGCGGCTTCATGAACCGCGCATCCGCCACCGTCACCGACAGCCCGTGCGCCGCCAGCGACTCCGCGGCGGCCAGCGACTCCCCGAGCCGCCCGCCATAGCTCAGGATGGCGATGGTCGTGCCCTCGCGCAGAATGCGTCCCTTGCCGATGGGCAGCGCCAGCCCGTGCTCGGGCATCTCGACGCCCCGCCCCTCGCCGCGCGGATAGCGCAGCGCAATCGGCCCTGCGCTGTGCGCGGTCGCCGTCGCCACCATGTGGCGCAATTCGGCCTCGTCCGCCGCCGCCATCAGCGTGAAATTCGGGATCGCGCCGAGATACGCCGCATCGTAATTGCCCGCATGGGTCGGCCCGTCCGCGCCCACGAAACCGGCGCGGTCGATGGCGAAACGCACCGGCAGGTTCTGGATCGCCACATCGTGGATCACCTGGTCATAGGCGCGCTGCAGGAACGTCGAATAGATCGTGCAGAACGGCTTCATCCCCTCGGTCGCCAGCCCGGCGGCGAAGGTCACCGCGTGCTGCTCGGCGATGCCGACGTCATAGGCGCGGTCGGGATAGATCTCCGCGAACTTGTCGATGCCCGTGCCCGATGGCATCGCCGCGGTGATCGCCACGACGGACTCGTCCCGGCTCGCCTCGTCGATCAGCGAGGAGGCGAAAACGGAGGTATAGCTCGGCGCATTCGAAGGCGCCTTGGCCTGCGCGCCGGTAACGACGTTGAACTTCGACACGCCGTGATACTTGTCCGCCGAGTTCTCGGCGGGGGCGTAGCCCTTGCCCTTCTGCGTGACCACGTGAATGAGGATCGGCCCGTCCTCGCTGTCGCGCACATTGCGCAGAACGGGCAGCAGGTGATCGAGATTATGCCCGTCGATGGGCCCGATGTAGTAAAAGCCCAGCTCCTCGAACAGCGTCCCGCCGGTCCAGAAGCCGCGCGCATATTCTTCGGTCTTGCGCGCCTTGTCCTTGAAGAACCGCGGCAGATGCTCGGTGATCGATTTCGCCGTCTCCCGGATGCCGCGATAGGCCTTGCCCGAGACGAGACGCGCCAGGTAGGCGCTCATCGCGCCCGTCGGCGGGGCG
>CAZNHG010000528.1:0-1816 GCA_964572555.1 uncultured Devosiaceae bacterium
TGCTAAAGGCGCGGCATCAGGCGCGACAGCGCGGCGAAGCGCTGCCAGTTCTTGCCCTCGACGGGTGTCCATCCCGCTTCGGCGACGGCACCGAGGCGCGGGAAAACCATGTGGTTGAAACGGTCGCGCGAGGTCAAGTTCTCGCTCCAGATGCAACCCTGCACGCCCTTGATCTGGCCGGCCAGCTCGGCTGGAAAATTGCCCGTCGCCTCGTATTCATAGGTCCATTCCGGCGGCACTGTTCCTGCCCAGCTCGTGCCCGGCTCCAGCCAGGCATCGTCCTGGACCATGTCGAGATAGTAAGCCTGTCCCGGCGTCATCACCACGTCGTAACCGCGTTTGGCCAGCTCGATCCCCAGTTCGGGCCGCTGCCAGGCCATGAGCAGGACGCCCTCGGGCTCGACACCGGCGCCGTGGGACATCTCGTCCCAACCGCCCATCTTCTTGCCGAGACCGGTGACAATGGCCTTGCATTTGTTGAGCATGAAAGTCTGCAGGTCCGGGGTGCCCGCCAGCCCTTCCTGCTTCATCAGGTCCTGCGCGCGGGGCGAGGACAGCCACGACCCGTCGGCCACCTCGTCGCCGCCGAGGTGGATATATTCGAACGGAAAGAGCGCGGCCACTTCGCCGAAGACGGTTTCGAGGAATGTATAGGTTTCGGCAATGGCCGGATTGAGGGCGTTGTTCGGGTAGCCCTGCACGGAGCGATAGCTCTCGGGCGTCTCGTCGGGATCGATCAGATGGGGGAGCGCCTTCAGAACCGATGTGCAGTGGCCGGGGATGTCGAACTCCGGCATGATGTCGACATTGAGACACTTGGCATGCGCGATGAGGTCGCGGACTTGCTCTTGCGTGTAGCACCCGTCGCTCGTCTCGGCGCCGCTGCCGAGTTGGGGCACCATTTTCTCGTTCGGCCCGCGTTTGGCACCGATTTCGGTCAGCTCCGGATAAGCCTTGATCTCGAGCCGCCAACCCTCGTCGTCGGTCAGATGCCAGTGCAGAACGTTCATCTTGTTCCAGGCGAGAATGTCGATGAACCGCGTCACGCTTTCGATCGGATAGACCTGGCGCGACACATCGAGGTGGCAACCGCGCCAGTCATAGCGCGGCGCGTCGGCAATCGAACCGCCGCGCGGGAACCTGTAGGTCTTCGGGTCGCTGTGCGCGGCGTGCAACATCTGCGCCAGGGTCACAAGGCCGTAGAAGAGGCCGCGCGCACCCCCGTGGCACAGCCGAACGGACTCCGGGCCGAACTCGAGCGTGTACCCCTCTTCGGTCAGCCCGTCGGGGCGCTCGAACCTGACGGGACGCGCATCGGCCGCCGGAACGAGTGCAAAGGGCGTCAGAGAATTGGGGAACAGCCGCTTGCCCAGTGCGCTGACCTCTGCCATCGCCGCCTGCTCCATCGCGCCTGTGCCTTTGGCGGCGGCGAGGATCGGCGGCGGGGCGGCATAGTCCGAAAGGTCGCAGGACTTGGGCCATGGAATGATGCCGACCGGCTCTTCCGGCTTACCCTCCGGCACGAGTTCGTTGGGGGCGTCTGGCGTTATATCGGCGCGCAGAAGATCGCCACTCTCGATGTCGTATGCCGTGCCGTCGGCCAGCGTGACGTAGGCGGTGCTCACGCCGTCCGTGCGATGGCTGGCGACGCGATTGAGCCCGCCGACGGTGAAGTGCCAGCTTCCGGCCGGTTCGAGCGTGAAGCCCTCAGGCGGCGCCAGTTCGTGGAAGTTGGCGCAGCTATGCAGAAGGGTTGCGTTCCCGATCTGGCTCGCGTCGCGATTGCGGGTCAGCGAGGTATAGGCGAGCTTGAAAT
>CAZNHG010000529.1:0-439 GCA_964572555.1 uncultured Devosiaceae bacterium
GGTGGGAATCGAGGTCACCGTCGTTCGCGAGCCGAACGACGGCTATTGGTCCGACGTGTGGATGAAGAAGCCGTTCTGCGCGGTGTACTGGTCCGGCCGGCCCACCTCGGACTGGATGTTCTCCATCGCCTATGCGGAGGGGGCGGCCTGGAACGACAGCTTCTGGAAGCACGACCGCTTCAACAAGCTGCTGAAGGAGGCGCGGGCCGAGCTCGACCGGAAGAAGCGCCAAGAGATGTACGCCGAGATGCAGAGCCTCGTGCGCGATGAGGGCGGCGTCATCATCCCGATGTTCGCGAACAACGTCTTCGCCATGAGCGACAAGGTGCAGCACAAGCCAGACATGGCGGGTGCCTGGGACCTCGACGGGCTGAAGGCGATGGAGCGGTGGTGGTTCGCCGCGTAAGGATCGCCCGCGGGCTCGTACGGCTTCGAGGGA
>CAZNHG010000529.1:449-1813 GCA_964572555.1 uncultured Devosiaceae bacterium
GAGGGAAGGACATCTAATGTGCAAGCCGTCTTGACGCTGGTGGCCCAGCGCTTGGCGCTGGGCCTCCTTATCCTGTTCGTCGTCTCCGTCATTATCGCCTTCGTGGTCGAGCTGCTGCCCGGCGACACCTGCCAGGAGCTGATGGGCCAGGGCGCGACGCCGGAGACGGTGGCGGCCTGTCGCGAGGAGCTGGGGCTGAACAGGCCCGCTCACGAGCGTTACTTCGCGTGGCTGGGCGGCATGCTGACCGGCGACATGGGCAACTCGCTCGCCACCGGCCGGCCGATCTCGGAGCTGATCTCGCGGCGCGTGGGCAACACGTTCTTCCTCGCCGGCTTGGCCGCCGCCATCGCGGTGCCGCTCTCGTTGATGCTGGGGGTGCTGGCGGCCCTGTACGAGAGCTGGTTGCCTACATCCTGATCTTCTTCTTTGCCATCCAGCTGAACTGGTTCCCGGGCATTTCCAATATCGCCAGCCCGGAGCTGACCTTCCTGGACAGGGTCTACCGTACGCTGCTGCCGGCCCTGACTCTGACGCTCGTGGTCATGGCCCACATGATGCGCATGACCCGGGCCGCCATCATCAACCTGATGGCGAGCCCCTATATCGAGATGGCCCGTCTAAAGGGAATCCGGCGCTCGCGGATCATTCTGCGGCACGCGCTGCCGAACGCGCTCGCCCCCGTCATCAACGTCGTGGCCATCAATCTCGCCTATCTGATCGTCGGCGTGGTGGTGGTGGAGGTCGTCTTCGTCTATCCCGGCCTGGGCCAGCTCCTGGTCGACTCCGTCTCCAAGCGCGACATGCCCGTGACGCAGGCGGGGAGCATGATCTTCGCGGCCGTCTACGTGCTGCTGAACCTGGCGGCCGATGTGCTGTCGATCGTCACCAACCCGCGGCTGCTGCACCCACGGTGAGGGACGACGATGAAGCGCTTCTGGAAAACCGTGTGGACGTCCCCGCCGACCGCCAAGTTCGGCCTGTTCGTGATCCTCGTCTACGCCGTCGTGGCCATTTTCGCGCCCGCCCTCGCGCCCTTCGGCGAGCGGGAGGTCGTCGGCCAGCAATACATGCCGTGGAGCGAGAGGTTTCTGCTGGGCACGGATACCCTGGGCCGCGACATGCTCACGCGGGTCATCTACGGCGCGCGCAATACCGTCGGCATCGCCCTCGCCACCACGGCGCTGACGTTTCTTCTGGGGACGGTCCTTGGATTTCTGGCGGCGGTGCTCGGGGGGGTCATGGACCAGGTGCTCTCGCGCGCGGTCGACACGTTGATGGCGATCCCGACGCTCATCTTCGCGTTGATGCTGCTGACGGTGTTCGGCACCGCCATTCCGGTGCTGATCGGGGTGATCGCGGTG
>CAZNHG010000530.1:0-1812 GCA_964572555.1 uncultured Devosiaceae bacterium
ACCCCGGACCTGATCCGGGGCCCATTCGCGCATCCCGCTTGCTCATGGCACACCAACAGCACGAGTCGTGTGCTGCAAATGCCAATGGACCCCGGCTCGGGGGCGGGGATGACGGCAGAGGGTGGGGCCAATGTTTCCCCAACCCTCATGCCGTGCCCATCGAAGCGCAACACTTTGCCCCAACGCCCGCTCCCTGCCTCAGGACGCCCACTCGCCCTTGCGGAACACCGGCACCGTCGACCCGTCCTGCCGGATGCCGTCGATATCGAGCTCCCCCGACCCGATCATCCAGTCGACATGCACCAGCGAGCTGTTGCCGCCCTGCCTGGCCACCTCGTCGGGCGTGATCGTGTCCCCGCCCCTGAAACACTTGGCATAGCACTGCCCCAGGGCGATGTGGCAGGCCGCGTTTTCGTCGAACAGCGTGTTGTAGAACAGCAGCCCCGAGGCCGAGATCGGCGAGGAATGCGGCACCAGCGCCACCTCGCCGAGCCGGCGCGCGCCCTCGTCGGTATCGAGAACCTTGTTGAACACGTCCGCGCCCTTTGTCGCGCTCGCCTCGACGATTCTGCCGCCCTCGAAGGTCACCGAAATCCCCTCGATCAGCGTGCCCTGGTGCGACAGCGGCTTGGTCGAGCGCACATGCCCTTCCACCTTGTGCGCATGCGGGGTGGTGAACACCTCCTCGGTGGGGATATTGGGATTGCAGGTGATCCCGTTCTTGGCCGTCGACTGCCCGCCCTGCCACTGATGGCCCTCGGCGAGCCCGATGGTCAGGTCCGTCCCCGGCCCGGTATAGTGCAGCGCCGCGAAATTCTCGGCGTTCAACCAGGCCGTGCGCCGGGCGAGTTCGGCGTTATGCGCCTCCCAGGCGGCGATGGGATCGTCCCTGTCCACCCGCGAGGCCGCGAAGATGGCGTGGGCCAGCTTGACCACGGCGATGTCCTCGGGATCGTCGGGAAACATCAGCTTCGCCCAGGCCGGGTTGGGGTAGCTCACGATGTTCCAGTTGATGTCGAACCCGGCGATCTTCTCCATCGCCGGCTTGTAGGCGGCCGAATTGGCGCGGTTGGCCCGGCTGACCTTGTCCGGGTCCTCCTCGCTCAACAGCATCGGATCGCCCCCGGCGATCGCAAGCCGCGCGGCATTGTTGCCGAACGCCTCCGCCATGCCGGTGTAGAGCCACCCCGGCGCGCTGTCGAAGCTCTCCGCGCGCGCATGGCGATAACGCATCAGCGTCATCTCCTCGTCGGACAGGAACGTCGTCACCAGGTTCGCGCCCGCTTCATAGGCGTGCTCGGTGATTCGCCGCGCCAGCGGCAGCGCCGTCAGCGGCGCGGTGAGCACCAGGTCCTGGCCTTCTTCGAGCCTGAGGCCGACCTTGACGGCAACTTCGGCGAGCTTGTCGGTCTGGGCGGCGAACTGGGAATGCGGCATGACACGGAAATCCTTGTTGGCGGTTTCGAACGCTCATATGACGGATCGCATTGCAGGTTTGAAGTGCGGCAATGCGTTGCCGGGGCCTGTCCGGCTGGACATCGCCACCCCATATGCAATGGTGGACAATACGAAAGACCAAGGAGAGGTGCATGGCCTTCGACGATATCAAGGCGGAAATCTACGACCTGCTCAGCCGCTCGATCAACCAGCCCGAGGACGCTCACGAGATTCAGGCCCGCGTGCACGAGTTGATCGCCGAGCTGCGCGCCACCGGCATGCCGGTGCCCGAGGACCTCAAGAAGCTCGAGGACCAGCTCAACGAGGAGCTCGGGCCCAGGCAATAGTCGAAAGGCCCCGCACTTCCCGCAGGGC
>CAZNHG010000531.1:0-1812 GCA_964572555.1 uncultured Devosiaceae bacterium
CGCTGACCAACAACACCCCGGCTGGCTAAGCCGCGCGGAAAATCAAAATGGGGAGGCCTGGTGCCTCCCCTTTTTTGTCCTTTGAGAAAATTTAAGACCTGCATGGCAACATAGCCCCCGGAAAGGCAGACACACCATGCTGAATACCGCGCTCATTTACATTCTCCCGGCCCTGATGCTCGTTGCCGGGCTGTCGGACTTGCTAACCTACCGCATCCCGAACTGGATCGCGCTGGCGACCGCCGGGGCGTTCCTTGTGATCGCCCCCGCTGCCGGCCTGCCGCTCGCAGCGATCGGCCTGCACGGCCTCGTCGCCGTGGGTGTCCTCGCCGTCACTTTCGGCTTCTTCGCCGCCGGCTGGATGGGCGGGGGCGACGCCAAGCTGGCGGCTGCCACGGCGCTGTGGTTCGGCCCGGCGGCCGTCGCGCCGTTCCTGCTCGCCGCCGCCATCGCGGGCGGCGTCCTCACGCTCGCACTCGTGCTGCTGCGCCCCATGGGCATCTTGCCCGCGAGCGCCATGAAGATCACCTGGCTGTGGCGCCTGTTCGACACCAAGAGCGGCATCCCCTACGGCATCGCCCTGGCCGCCGCCGGGCTTCTGGTCTATCCGCAGTCGCCGATCTACCTGGCGCTTGCGGGGTAGGTTCGCGCGGCGGCCACGGCACTCCCCATCTCCCCTGGTGGGAGAGGGTGCCCGAAGGGCGGGTGAGGGGGGAGGCGCATGCCAGGGCCTCGCGGGATTTTTGACAGGGACATATACCCAACCGAACCCCGCGTAACACTCTGTTTACTCTTTATCAAAACATCCGATTAACCAAACCTTGACCCTTTGCCCCCACACTCCGCGGTGAACGAACCCGGGCGTTGTGTGCCGGGGCGTATCTGGAGTTGGGGGCATGACACCTGCGCGCATTCTGCTTCTGGTCGTCGCCATCGTCGCGGGCGGACTGGCCGCCTTTCTCGCCACGCGCGGCAACGCGCCGACCGCCGAGACCGTCGAGGTGACCAAGGTCCGCGAGGAGGGCCGCAGCAAGATTCTGGTCGCCAGCCGGCCCATCGGCGTCGGCGATCGGCTCAACCCTTCCGCTCTCGAGTGGCAGGACTGGCCCGAAGGCGCGGTCCGCGCCGAATATGTCCGGCGCGACGTCTTGCCCGACGCCACCAAGAAACTGACCGGCGCCGTGGCGCGCTTCGAATTCTTCCCCGGCGAACCGATCCGCGAGGCCAAGCTGGCCCGGACGGACCAGGGGTATCTCTCCGCTGTCATCTCCCCGGGCATGCGCGCCGCCTCCGTCGAGATCGCTGCGAGCACGGGCGCGGGCGGTTTCATCGTACCGAACGACCGTGTCGACGTGGTGCTCACCCGCGACGTCGACGGCACCACGCACTCCGAGACCGTCCTGCGCAACATCAAGGTTCTCGCCATGGGCGAGAACCTGGGCGAGCTCGGCGAGAACAGCGGCAATCCCGGCGAGGAGCCGGACCCGAGCGAGCAGACCTTCACCAAGGAAGCCATCGCCACCCTCGAGCTCACGCCGGGCCAGGCCGAGACGCTGGCCAATGCGCGTGAAGCCGGCGACCTGTCGCTGTCGCTGCGCTCGGTGGCCGATTTCGCCGAAGTTATCGGCCCGAACCTGGCCGACGCGGGACGCGCGGCCATCCGCATGATCGGCTACGGCAAGAGCCGGAGCGTCATGGCTGGCGGAACGGGAACGCAGACTGCCCGGAACGCTGGCGATCCGGGCCTTCCGCGCGGCGCGACCGGCACCCCCGACGCGGGCGGCGAGCCCGATGCCGACGGCCCTTACGATC
>CAZNHG010000532.1:0-1793 GCA_964572555.1 uncultured Devosiaceae bacterium
AAAACCAGATTTACCGGTGGAAGTGGAAGTTGAATCGCTGTCGGAACTGGAACAGGCCTTATCTGCCGGAAGTGATATTGTGATGTTGGATAACTTCAGCATTGAAGATATACAAGAAGCTGTTCGAGTTAATGCTAAACGTGCACGTTTAGAGGTCTCCGGTAACATAACGTCAGAGCGATTGCGGGATCTGGCAACCACCGGCGTTGACTACATTTCTTCAGGTGCGTTAACAAAACATATACAAGCGATCGACTTATCTTTGCGAATTAGGTCTTAACAAAACTTGACGTAAAGAAAATTTCTGTTATTTTGACTTTGCCTACGTGTTTTTTTATACAACCTTGAAGGTCGTATTTATTAACAGCGTAAGCACGCTTTAAAAGGCAAAACCGTTGAAAAGCGGTGACGCAAAGCTTCCGGTCTAAGGTTTTTTTGCCATCCGGCAAATAAACTATCGATAGCGGGGCTGCAGGCGAAGTCTGAATTTCCCCTCTGGCTTCTCTGCTGCATGGATGTCGCACATAGACATCTACTTTACTTTTGAATGGGATGTGACTATTCATTATAGCCGTACATCAACGGTTTTAACTGAAAGCGCCCCGCTTTGATGTAGCAATTGATGCACAATGCATCTGGAGAAAACCTATGAAACGCTCTACTAAACAAAACGGCTTTACCCTTATTGAACTTATGATTGTAGTTGCCATTGTTGGCATTTTGGCTGCAGTCGCTATTCCGGTATACAGTGATTACACTCAGCGTGCCAAGGCATCGACTGGCGTATCTGCGCTGGAAGCTTATAAAACGGCTGTGGCCCTTTGCTACCAGACAACCAGCAACGTAACCGGTTGCACCAGTGGTTCTGAAGGTGTTCCGGGCGCCATTCCTGCAGATACAGTTAATGGTATTGCATCAGCCAGCGTTACCGACGGTGTGATTTCAGCAACTCTGGAGGCGAATGACGCCAACGGCACCGCGATTCAAATTCAGTTAACCCCAACCCCAACAGCCACGAACGTAAACTGGACTATTACTTGCTCTGATTTTGCGTTAGAGCCAGGCTCGCGCGTTGATGGTTGTTCTGGTGCCATTGCTACGACTACCACAACTACTGCGTAATTTCTTATTACAGAATTTGTTATGGATGTTATTGCTGTAGAGCTATAGCTTGCCGGTTCACGCCGGCAAGCGCTCTTTCCACCTAAAGGTGTTTTATGTTGCACCACACTCTGGCAGCCTTATTACTACGTGACAACCTTGTTCCCGAAGCTGCACTAAGCAGTTGCAGTGAACACGCGTACCGCGAAAAAAAATCTTTCCCTGCCTGCTTGCTGGAACGCAATTTAATTCAGGCCGACAAACTAGCCGAAGTTTGCTATCACGAATACCATGTGCCCTGGCTGGATCTGAGCGCATTTAATACCGAACTTATTCCATCTGAATTTATTAGCGAAAAGCTGATCCGCAAGCACCATGCTTTGCCGTTGTATCAGCGTGGCAATACGCTTTATATTGCCGTTTCTGACCCTACCCGCATTGACGCACTGGACGATTTCCAGTTTCGCGCACGGTTGCAAACCGAAGCCATTCTGGTGGAGGAAGACAAGCTCAACCGCTTAATTGATAAAGTTCTGGAAACTGAAGTTTCAGCGCTTGGCATTACCGAAGCCGATGAGCGTGAGCTGCAATCGCTGGATCGTGACGAAGAACAACGTAGCCAAAAAGAAGATGTAGGCAGCGACCAAAGCGATGCGCCTATTGTTATCTATATTAATAAACTGCTGCTGGAC
>CAZNHG010000533.1:0-1787 GCA_964572555.1 uncultured Devosiaceae bacterium
TCGACCGCCGTGTTCCGGCAGATGCTGCAGCATTTCGGGTTCGACGAGCTCGAATTCCTGCGCGAGACGCAGGCGACGATCAAGTACGGCATTCGCCACAAGGACTGGCGGCGCAAGGGGCACACCTATGACGGGCCCATCGACGACCCGCACCAGGTGTGCCAGGCGCCGCCGGGTGTCACTTCGTCCTGGCTCAACCAGTATTGCGTGGCCGCCGGTCGTTCGGTGGCCGAGCCGCACCTCTTCGCCTATCTGCTCGACCGGGGCAAGGCGCCCTATGCGACACGCGAGGGCAAGCCCATCGCTATCGGGCCGTTCCATCATGCCTTTCACTTCGATCAGGCGCTGGTGGCGAAATACCTGCGCGCGAAGGCCGAGGGCGTGACGATGATCGACGCGCAGGTGACGGGGACGTCGCGCGACGCCAACAGCGGCGACATCACCACGCTTCATCTCGACGACTCCGAGGACATCGCCGTCGATTTCGTCATCGACTGCACCGGTTTTCGCCGGGCGCTGATCGGAAAGGAAATGGGCGCGGAGTGGGTGTCGTATGCCGATTCCCTGCCGGTCAATCGCGCCATGCCGTTCTGGCTGGAGCACGAGGAGGGGACGGAGATCACGCCCTACACGCTCGCCTGGGCGCGCGATGCGGGGTGGATGTGGTCGATCCCCACCCAGGCCCGGTATGGCTGCGGATACGTCTATTCCGACCGCTTCATCACGCCCGATCAGGCGCAGTCGGAGATCGAGACGGCGCTGGGGCGCAAGATCGAACCGCGGGCGGACATCAGGATCGATTCCGGCCGGCTCGACCGCGCCTGGATCGGCAACTGCCTGGCCGTGGGCCTGTCGCAGAGTTTTCTGGAGCCGCTGGAGGCGACGTCCATTCACGGCACCATCGTGCAGTTGATGATGTTTACCCAGTTCCATCTCGGCGCGGCGCCCGGGGAAGTGGACAAGCACCGCGATGCCTACAACGAGGCGGCGGCGCGGCAGGTCGACGATTTCCGCGACTTCATCAGCCTGCACTATGTCAGCGAGCGCGACGACACGCCGTTCTGGCAGGCCGTGCGCAGCGAGTTCCGGCTGCCGCAGGTCGCCGAGCGGCTCGACGCGTGGGAGAAGCGCCTGCCGCAACATGCCGATTTTTCGGTGTTTCCGGGACGCTTCCCGCACATCGAGGAGCAGCTCTACTACCCCGTCCTCGACGGCCTGGGCCTTCTCGACCGCGCCACCGCCCGCGCCGAGATGGCCGAAATGCCCAAGGCCCGCGCCCATGCCCGCAAGACGGTCGAGAGCCTCGTGAAGGAATACAAGCGCGCCGCCATGCAGGCGCCGGGGCACCGGGAATTTCTGGAAGGGCTGGCGGGGTGAGCTGGTGCGCGACCCGTCCGATTGGGGAGCGGAAGCGGAGCTAGTACCGCTCGCCACCCCAGACGATATGACCGCCATGCCGGTAGGCAAACAGTTCGGCCTGTCGGCAGCTCGTCGGCGGAGGTTGCTGACCGGGCGGGAGACCGTGGAACCACACGCGACAACTGCCCGGTGGTGGTAAATGCCCCGGGGGAATGTGGTAGTATCCCTTGCCGCTCTCGTTCTTGCCGGGATCCGCGAGCGCCGGCGAGGCGACGGATACGGCGACAACGGTAAGCAGAAGAATCCTGAGCATCGGTACACCTTGCTGACAGCGGTCGCGGTGACCGTTTCACGGTCAGTCTGAAGTGGGGCTGAATGATGTCGTTAGAGGGTGGCCGGTACGGAAGAGGGCATTCAAATCCCGAGGT
>CAZNHG010000534.1:0-1783 GCA_964572555.1 uncultured Devosiaceae bacterium
AATGCGGCAAGGGCGGATTCAGCGCACTGCCGGTCCTGTTCGGGTGTGCCCGAGCTGACGCCCACCGCGCCGACGACTTCTCCTTGAACCGTTACCGGTAGTCCCCCGGCGACGACCATGAGACGACCACCGATGGCGCTGTTGATGCCGTAAGCGGCCGCGCCAGGCTGGCTTGCCGCGCCGTACTCATGTGTGGGCTTCTTCGCCGCAGCTGCGGTGAACGCTTTGTCGATGGCTATGGTCGTGCTGGTTACCTTGCCACCGTCCATGCGTTCGAAGGCGATTAGCTGTCCGGATTCGTCGGCAATAGCGATGCACATCGGCATGCCGAGTTCTTCAGCCTTGGCGCGCGCGCCGGCGATAAGCTGGCGTGCGTCGGTTATATCAATTCTCTGCACGTTCATCATGTTGCTTCACCTCGAGGCGCTGTCAGCAATGAAAGGACGAGTGGTAGCTGCTTTGATTTCACGGCGGCGTTGGTGGAGAATGGGTTCGGTATAGCCGCTGGGTTGCACTGCCCCCTCGAAGATCAGATCCCGCGCTGCCTGAAATGCAGTGCTTGATCCCGTGTCGGGAGTCATCGGGCGATAGTCCGGGTCTCCGGCGTTCTGGCGGTCGACCTTCTCCGCCATGCGCTCCAGAGCATCGTTGATCTGAGCCGGTGTGCAAACGCCATGCATCAGCCAGTTGGCCAGTTGTTGCGAGGATATTCGTAGCGTTGCCCTGTCCTCCATCAGGGCGACATCATCGATGTCGGGGACCTTCGAGCAGCCGATGCCCTGATCGATCCAGCGCACGACATAGCCCAGGATCGATTGACAGTTGTTGTCGAGCTCATGCTGGATCTCCTCCTGGCTCAGTTCCTGTGTCCCGAGAAGCGGCGGCATCAGAAGCTCGCTCGTGTCAGGAGCGGGCCCGGCGGCCAGCTCGGCCTGGCGTGCCGTGACGTCGACCTTGTGATAATGCATGGCGTGCAGAACGGCTGCCGTGGGCGAGGGGACCCAGGCGGTCGAGGCGCCGGCTTTGGGATGGGCGATCTTGTCGGCGAGCATGTCTGCCATGTTATCCGGCTTGGCCCACATGCCCTTGCCGATCTGTGCCCGGCCTTTGAGGCCGGTTGCGAGTCCGACGGCGACATTGTTGTCCTCGTAGGCTGTCAGCCAGGCGGACGTCTTGTTCGCCGCCTTGGGGATCATGGGACCCGCTCGCATCGCGGTATGGATCTCGTCGCCCGTGCGATCGAGGAATCCGGTATTGATGAACACGATCCGATCCTTCACCGCTGCGATTACCGCCTTGAGATTGAGGCTGGTGCGCCGTTCCTCATCCATCACGCCGATCTTGATGGTGTTGCGCGCCAGGCCGAGTGCATCCTCGACGTAGTCGAACACGGTGTTGGCGAAGGCCGCCTCCTCGGGCCCGTGCATCTTGGGCTTGACGACGTAGACGCTTCCGGCGCGGCTGTTGCGGGGGCCTCGCTTCCCTTTGAGGTCGTGGCATGCGGCGAGCGTGCACACCATGGCATCGAGCAGTCCTTCGGGTGTTTCTTCGCCTTTCGCGTCCAGGACGGCGTTTGTCGTCATCAGGTGCCCGACGTGCCGGACAAGCATGAGACTGCGACCGGGAAGGGTTGTGGTGGCACCGTCGCCGGCGACATACTGGCGATCGTCGGCAAGGGTGCGGCTGTGGGTTTGTCCACCCTTGTCAAAGCTGGCGGTCAATTCGCCTTTCATCAGTCCGAGCCAGTTGCGGTAGACACCGACCTTGTCCGCACCATCAACGG
>CAZNHG010000535.1:0-882 GCA_964572555.1 uncultured Devosiaceae bacterium
ACGAGGTTCGTAATGTGACGGAATGGGGGCGGCTGCGTGACATCGTCGTCAGTTCACGAGCCGTGCAGTTGTGCTGGTGGAGGCAGCACGACGCGTTCGTCGAGGCGATAGCCAACCGTGATCCGGACCAAGCGGAAGACTTGGCGCGACGTCACGTCGAAAAGGTATCGAGCCAGATGTTTGACGCTTCCAACGGGCTGTTTGCCGGATGACCGACGACATAAGTGGTACGTCCGCTACTGTGCCCGTTATTCCTGCAGACTTAGGTAAGGTCCGTTCCCGCTGGTTCGTTCCTCTTCTGGGTTGATCAAAGCATGAGAAAACCATTTTTCTGATTGTCAGCCGATTGGGGGCGGCTGTGGCTCTTTCTCGGCCTCGTTCTGAAGCAACGCAGAAGTGACTGGGCGGCAGATTGTCCGCTTCCACCGCGTGGCAGAAGTAGCATCTGCCGGGTCGGGGGCCTGCGTTAGGGGGATCAACCTGATCATGCCGTCACGATGCGGCGTCCGCTTACCCGCCAAATGCGGACTTGCCACCGCGAAGCGCCTTCAAGGGCGTAAAGCGTCTTGGCTGCTGACGAGGAACCCCGGACCCGATGTCTGAAGGCGCCTCGAAGCGGTCATGGAGAGCACATTTCGGGCAACGATTGGAAGTAGCCATGCCGTCATTTCTGCGCAAACATCCCTGGCGCGAGTTGCATTGAAACGTGTCTCTGGCCCGAAGCGCTTGCCACGTGGTCGATGACCGCAGCCGCCATGAGGGTGCAACAACACGCCCTCCATCTGGCCGCCCCATCTCCCTATGGCAGCTTGATCGCCTCTATGTCGCCTTCCTCGCCGATCCCCAGCGAGACGGGGAAGCCGACGAAATGGTACCGGGTGG
>CAZNHG010000535.1:892-1783 GCA_964572555.1 uncultured Devosiaceae bacterium
AGCCCACACATTGACTCGCCCTCACACTGTTGTGGTCATCGCGAAGCAGGCGCAGCTATGAGTGTGCTGGCCAAGTCCCGCCGTAGGCACGGCGCTCCCCCGACCTTGAGCCTGGTATGCTTGGCCGCTACCGCTCGGGCATAGAAGCAATCGCCAACCCTACAGCCGCTACAAGTGCCAGCGCCATGGCAGCATTAAGCGACACGCGGACACGACGGGAAAGTTCCAGTTTGCGGAGTGTAACGCCTGCCCACAGCCAAGCCAGATGGACAGGGGCCCACAGTGCATTGATGATCAAAAATTTCAGCAAAATTTCTGCGGTTATGCTGGAGGGCGACAGCTCGAATCCGGAAAAGAATGCTGTGTTCAAGGCATACGCCTTGGGATTGATGGTCTGAATTAAGAGGCCGTCTAAAGGCGACAGAGGGCGCGCCCTCCCAAAAAATGCGATGTGGGTTCCGGCGAAAGCGACGCGCGCTGCCAGGTAGGTGAGGTAGGCGGCTGAAGCGATTGTCAAGGCAATTCTTGTTCCCTCTTCGGCCAGGGCGATAGTTGCGACTCCGCTGGCGACCGCCAAAGCTACGAGGTTGGTGCCAAGAAATAGGCCGACGAGGAACCGCAGACCCAGAGCCCAACCAAAACCCGAGCCCACACCTGCCACGGCCAAAACGCCGGGCCCTGGCGTGATCGTCAGGACAAACACGGCCGCGGCAAAACTAAGTATTTCGTACACGTAACTGCTGTCCGATGGTTACAGGCAAGGTAGGGTTCCAGGATCGGAGTGATGACTTTGACCGTTTTGCAGGCATTACTGTATTATGCGGCGTGCTCAAGAGATGAGGTCAAAGAAAGCTACCGTTTGCGATAGTGTACGCTGTTCATGCTCCCTCA
>CAZNHG010000536.1:0-1775 GCA_964572555.1 uncultured Devosiaceae bacterium
GAAGAAGGTGCCCGTGCGCCCGCAGCCGGCCTGAATGTCGTCGACGATCAGGAGAATGTCGTGCGCTTCGCACAGCGCGCCGAGGCGGCGCAGCCAATCGGTGCTGGCGGCGTTGAGCCCGCCCTCGCCCTGCACGGTCTCGACGATCACCGCGGCCGGGTGGTCGAGGCCGCTGCCGGCATCGCCCAGCATGCGCGCGAAGTGGTCGATGGTGTCCATGCCGCCGCCGGCGTAGCCGTCGAACGGCATGGTGGCGCCATGGTTCAGCGGCACGCCCGCGCCCTTGCGCTTGAAGGCGTTGCCGGTGACCGCGAGCGCGCCCAGGGTCATGCCGTGAAAGCCGTTGGTGAAGCCGACCACGACATTGCGCCCGGTCACCTTGCGCGCCAGCTTGAGCGCGCTCTCCACGGCGTTGGTCCCGGTCGGGCCGGGAAACATGACTTTGTACTCGAGCCCGCGCGGCTCGAGGACGACGTCGAAGAAGCGGCGCAGGAACCCGGCCTTGGCCTCGGTCGCCATGTCCAGGCTGTGCACGATGCCGTCGGCGCGCAGATAGTCGATCACGCGATCGCGCATGCGGGCGTCGTTGTGGCCGTAGTTCAAGGCCCCGGCACCGGCGAAGAAATCGATGTAGGCGCGGCCCGCCTCGTCCCACAGCCGGCTGCCCGCGGCGCGGGTGAACGTGACCGGAAACGAGCGGCAGTAGCTTCGAACCTCGGATTCGAGCTGCTCGAAGGTTTGCACGGGATGGCTCCCTTGATCGTTGGCGGTTCAGACCGCGGTGCGCGCGGCCTCGTCGAAAGGACCGATGCGATAGAGGCGTTCGGTCTCGTGTCCGTCCTCGGGGAACAGGTCGGCCTCGAAGTGGGGGCGAACCTCGAGCCGCGTGCCCAGCTCCCGGCGGAGCGCGCGGAAGAGTGCGTCCGACTTGCGGTTCGAGGGGGTCACGGTGGTCTCGAGGAACCGCACGCCCTCGAACCCGTCGAGGGCCAGAAAGCCCCTCGCCAGCTGCAGACCGAGCTTGCGCCCGCGGACCTCCTTCGCCACGCCGATCTGCCAGAGAAAGGCGGTATCTTCCTTGTCCGGCGGGCGATAGCCGGTCACGAAGCCGACCACCCGGTCGCGACGCTCGGCGAGCAGGCAGGTCTCGGCGAAGTGGCTCGCGAGGAGCATGTAGCAGTAGGCGGAATTGACATCGAGAATGCCGCTGTCGCGGACCAGCTGCCAGACGTCGCCGGCATCGGCGACATGGGGCTTGCGCAGGCGGATACGCGCGTCAGCGACGGCTCGGGATGCGCCGATTCGAGCCGCATTCGGGGCTCCGACGCTTCGATCGATCTCCAGCATGATGGTTGCAGCGCCTTCTTCGGGTTGGCGGAGCAGCCCCATAGGGGACAGTCGAAGCTCGGCAACAAAAATCAGGGCTGAGGTTGTCCGAGACCGGACAACATGCGGATAGCCGACCCTTGCTGCCCGTCAGCGCAGTCTATGGTTCCCGCATGTTAAGATCTCTTGTCGGTTCCGGTTCAAGGCGACAAGACGACGGCAAGTCCTGGGTTGGAATGCGGAATCTAACAACATTTGCTATCTTGTCAACCGCAGGGTGCCACTTTTCTTGCGCGAAGCGCGAATCCTTCAATGATTCCAGACGGATATTGCGGACCCCGGATAATCAGCTGGCCCTCTTGGAGGCAAATGGTTCGATGGCAGGGTGGACGGCGCTTCGAGCCGAGGGATCGCGGCCGCGGGTGCGCGACGCCCGCGCAGGCGAGACC
>CAZNHG010000537.1:0-1772 GCA_964572555.1 uncultured Devosiaceae bacterium
GCCGCGCCCTCACGGTTAGCCTTGGATTAACCATGGCGCTCTACTCTGACGCCCCAAGCGTTGAGTAAAGAGTTCCGGCAGCCCGATGGCGACCCATTCGACCCCCTTGTTGGAAGACGACAGCGAGACCCGCGCCGGTTTCGCCATCCACATCCCCGCCCGCCTTGTCGGCGCGGCGATCATGGCCGTGGTGCTGCTGATCCTCGCGGCCCTCTCCTCGTGGTCGATCGACGATCCCAGCCTGTCCTACGCCACCCACAAGGCACCCGCCAACTGGCTCGGCTTTCCGGGTGCGGTCATCGCCGATCTCGGTTTCCAGCTCTTCGGCCTCGCTGCCCTGATCGCGCTGATCCCGCCTGTCATCTGGGGCTGGAGCCTGTTCCGCCGTCACATCCCGGCCCGCTTCCCCGTGCGGCTGCTCACCTGGATCGGCGCCGTCGTCGTCGGATCGGGCCTTCTGTCCTGTGTCGCCGTCCCGGCGAGCTGGCCCCTGCCCACCGGTCTCGGTGGCCTCGTCGGCAACGGCTTTTCGGCCCTAGCGAGCTTCGTCGTCGGCCATCCGCCGCAGGGGGCCGAAGCCATTCTCTACGGTGTGCTGCTCCTCGCGCCCGCCGCCGCCCTGTTGTGGGTCGCGACGGGTCTCGGGGCCGGCCAGGCGGACGAACCGATCAAGGAAAACATCGACGAGGAAACCCGCTATCGCTCCGGTGCAATCTATGTGCTGGTCGGCGGCCTGGCCCATGTCGCCTTCACCGCCCGCACCGCCTGGCGCCGCGCCTGGGCCGCCGACGCGTCCCGGGAGAAGAAGGCGGACACCGACTGGCAGCAGGCACAGGCGCAGCCGCGCGAGGCGAGCCATGTCGCACCCTATGCCGACGCCGGGTCCGCGCCCGCGCCCGACGAACGCCGCGAGCCCATCCTCACCCTCCCCGACACGGACCGGACCGCGCCGCCGCGGCCCGAACCGCGGGACGACATGGATTATTCCGATTCCGCTCATGACCGCGCGGAAACCGACTACACGGACGACACCGGATATGTCGATTATGCCGAGCCGGAGGAACCCGTCACGTACGACGATGCCTCCGCGCGCCAGAGCGTCGAGCAGTCCGGCGGACCCGCCAACGCCGCCCGCGTGACCGCGCCCGCCGCCCGTCCGCGCCCCGGCAAGCGCCAGGACAGTGAAGCCCAGGGCTCGCTCCTCGAGCCGGAAGGGTTCGAACTGCCCAAGCTCTCGCTCCTCACCCCGCCGGAGCACAAGGGCGTGCCCGAGGACCACAAGCCGGAGAAGCTCGAGGAGAACGCCCGGCGCCTGGAAAGCGTGCTCGCCGATTTCGGCGTGAAGGGCGACATCATCAATGTGCGCCCCGGCCCCGTCGTCACCCTTTATGAACTCGAGCCCGCCCCCGGCATCAAGTCGAGCCGCGTCATTTCGCTGGCCGACGACATCGCCCGCTCGATGAGTGCGGTCTCGGCCCGCGTCGCGGTCGTCCCCGGGCGCAACGCCATCGGCATCGAGCTGCCCAATGCCGGGCGCGAGACCGTGTTTTTCCGCGAGATGCTCGCCTCGGCGGACTTCGAGAAGACCAAGGGCAAGCTCAACATCTGCCTTGGCAAGACCATCGGCGGCGAGCCGGTCATCGCCGACCTCGCGCGCATGCCGCATCTTCTGGTGGCGGGCACCACCGGCTCGGGCAAGTCCGTGGCGATCAACACCATGATCCTTTCGCTGCTCTACAAGATGACGCCCGAGCAGTGCCGGCTGATCATGA
>CAZNHG010000538.1:0-1772 GCA_964572555.1 uncultured Devosiaceae bacterium
TGTCACCCCGGACCTGATCCGGGGCCCATTCGCGCCATCCGCTTGCTCATGGCGCCCGTAGCACGAGCCGCTTGCCGCAAATGCCAATGGCCTCCACGGCCGGTGTAGCCTGTTGGGAAGTGTCACCGCCGCCTAATCACGCCCCCACCGGTCGCGTGCCGCATCATCCGCATCACGTGCATCGACCCAGCTTTCCCCGTCCGGCCCCGTTTCCTTCTTCCAGAAGGGCGCATCGGTCTTGAGCCAGTCCATGACGTAGTTGGCTCCGTCGAAAGCCGCCTGGCGGTGGGTGGCGATGGCCATGACCATGACGATGACCTCGCCGCGCTTCAGGGTCCCGTAGCGGTGAATGACGCCGATCTCGCTCAGGCCGAAACGCTGGCGGGCGTCCTCGGCGAAGCGCTCGATCTGTTTCTGCGCCATGGCGGGGTAGTGCTCGAGCGTGAGCGTTTCGACCGGCTTTGCGGGGGTCGTCCGTACGGTGCCGACGAAGCTGGCGAACGCGCCGGTCTCGGCATTCTCGCCCAGGAAGGCGTTGGTCTCGGCGCCCGGATCGAAGGGTTCGGCCTGCAGGCGGACGAACATGCCGGCCGTCAGCCGCCCGTCATGGGCGGGAACAGGGCGACGGTCCGTGCGCCGGTGATCGGCGCGTCGAAGTCCGACAGTTCCTCGTCGACCGCGGCGCGGATGAGGCGGCGGTCGGCGAAGGCGATGGCGGCCGTCTCGTCGTTGTCGCCGATCCAGCGAACCAGGTCGCCGACCGTTTTTACGTCGTCGGGCACGTCGAAGTCGTCGCTGTTGCGGTTCAGCCGTTCACGCAGCCAGGCGAAGTAGAGGACTTTCATTGCGCATTCTCCTCCTTCGTCTCCACCGGATCGGCGCGCAGGTGCACCTGCGCGCCCTGCCAGTAGGACCAGCCGGTCCACAGCGTCAGCGCGGCCGACAGCCAAAGCAGCAGGTCCGTGAACAGCCTGAGCTGCGGTGCGAGGGGCTCGGCGATCAGGATGCCCATGGCAACGAGCTGAAAGGTCGTCTTGTACTTGGCCAGCCAGGAGACGTGCACCACCACGTTCATCCCGCCGAGGAACTCACGCAGCCCCGCAACGAAGATTTCCCGCATCAGGATGGCGGTCGCGGGGATCAGGTCGAACACCGAGAAGGTGCCGTCCCAGGCAAAGGCGATGAGCAGCGCACCGACGAGCAACTTGTCCGCGATGGGATCGAGCATGCGCCCCAGCGGCGACGACTGGCCCATCATGCGCGCCAGAAGGCCGTCGAGGAAATCGGTTATGGCGGCAACGACGAACAGCGCCAGCGCCAGCCAGCGGAACGCCCCGATGTCGCTGATCGTCAACACCACGATTACCGGAATCGCGATGATCCTGGCGATGGTCAGCAGATTGGGCAGCGACAGGGTGTCCGGCTGGTCATTCATCTATCGATTCCAACTACATGCGGTGAGAGAGGTCAAGCTTGATCGACAAGCCGCTCGTCCGCGGATTGCGTCCCCGCCCCGGCACCCGCGCGCCGCGTTGCGATGGCGTCGGACAGGGTGCCCAACACGCGCACCGAGGTGTCCCAGTCGATGCAGCCATCGGTGATGGACTGGCCGTAGGTCAGCTCCCGGCCCGGAACGAGGTCCTGGCGTCCGGCCACCAGGTTGCTCTCGACCATCACGCCCGTGATGCGCGTTTCTCCGCCGATGATCTGTCCCGCGATGTCGCCGACGACAAGCGGCTGGTTTTCGGGGTCTTTCGAGCTGTTGGCGTGGC
>CAZNHG010000539.1:0-1768 GCA_964572555.1 uncultured Devosiaceae bacterium
CGTCCAGTCGGTGGGCAGTTCACCCTTCACGATCAAGCTAAGGACATCGTCCTTGCTCACCTCGTCGATATGGTGCGCACCAACCACTCGCCCCTTGTTCATCACCACGACCCGGTCGCACAGCTCGAAGACATCGTGAATGTCGTGGCTAACCAGGAAGATGCCGATTCCTTCCGCTCGCAGCTTGAGAACAAGTTCGGAAACCATCGCGGTCTCCGACGGCCCCAGCGCGGCAGTCGGCTCATCCATGATGAGAATCTTGGTGTCGAAATAGATTGCGCGCGCGATAGCGATGACCTGACGCTGCCCGCCCGAAAGACTGGACACCGGGTCGTGCAAATTCTTGAAATTGGGGTTTAGCCGCGCCAGCACTTCTCGTGCGTCGGCAAGCATTCGCTCATCGTCGAGATTGCCAAAGCGGGTCTTGAGTTCGCGACCAAGGAACAGGTTGGCCGGCGCATCGAGATGGTTGGCCAGCGCCAACGTTTGATAGATGGTCTCGATCCCCACCGCCCGGGCGTCGTTGGGTTCGCCGAACGTGACCTTTTCTCCGCGGACACGAATTTCGCCCCCGTTCGGAGCCATCGCACCGGACAGAATCCGCATGAGACAGGATTTGCCCGCACCGTTGTGGCCCAGCAATCCAACGACCTCGCCTGGATAAAGGTCTACCGAGACATGCTCGACGGCGCGAACGCCGCCGAAATGCTTCTCGATGTCGACCATTTCGACCAGCGGTTGCTGTGTCATGTGTCAGCCCTTTCGAGCGCATTATAAGCGGGGGCCGGTCACGCCGCCCCCCGCAAGCGGTTAGTAGAGCACGTTCTGGGCTTCGTCGGAGTCGATGTTCTCCGCGTCGACCATCACGACACCCGTGTTGATGTAATCGTCAACGGTTTCACCGTTGATCACATCGATCACCGTGTTAACGCCCTTCTCGCCCATGGCGAAGGACCCCTGCACGGCGATTGCCTCCAGCACGCCGTCACGCACGAACTGCTGCAGGTCGGCGTTGCCGTCGAAGCCGAGCGCAACGAGCTGACCGGCCTTACCCGCCTGCTCGATGGCGCGGCCCATCCCCACGGCGGTGGGTTCATTGGCGCCGAAAATGCCCACCAGATCAGGATTGGCGGCCAGAACGTCCGTCGTCTGGTTCAAAGCGGTCGCCATCTGGCTTTCAGAATAATATGGCCCCACGATCTCCAGGTCGGAATTGGCGTTGATGTAATCCTGGAAGCAGCCTACCCGGCCGATTTCCGAGCCGACGCCGGCGACATAAGACATGATTGCAATCTTGCCCTCGGTTCCGGCCTCTTCGATCATGCGCTTGGCAACCTGCTCACCGGCCGCGCAATTGTCGGTCGACAGGAACGCCTGATAGGTGTCCTCGGCCCCTTCGGCCAGCGCACTGTCGATGATCACCACCGGAATGCCGGACTCATACGCACGCTTGACTGGCGGCGCCAGAGCGTCCGGATCGGACGGCGCCAGCACAATGCCGGCAACACTGCGGTTGATGGCGTTTTCGACGAGGTTCACCTCTTCTGCGATGGCGCTTTCCGCCGACGGGCCGTCAAAGCTCATCGTATGCTCGGACTGCGCCTCGATGGCCGCTGTAGCCCCCTTGTTAACGTTCTGCCAGAAGTTGGAGTTCGTGGTCTTTACAATCACCGCGATTTCCGCGGCCTGAACTGCGCCAGCGGACAAGGTTAGTGCCAGTGCGGCAATACCGTATTTCAACGTCTTCATGGTTTTTCCTCCCGTGGTT
>CAZNHG010000540.1:0-1760 GCA_964572555.1 uncultured Devosiaceae bacterium
CAACCCTGCCCGATGGCGGACACGCCGTCCGCAGAGGGACGCCGATGTGGATGAGGCGACCGGACGGTTCAATCCTGGAGAGGACACCGGCGCCCTGCAAGTGACCACCCTCCACGTTCCCGGACGGCCCCACGACGTCGGCTGCGATCTATGTTATAATGTCGACAGAGCGGCGATACTGCCGTTTGCTCTTTGAGCAGATAGGAAAATCATGAATACTCCGGAATGGATCAAGCCCGGCGCCTACGGTGCGGTTGTTGGCGGCATTGTAGTTGCTGTCGTTGGGTTCACTTGGGGCGGCTGGGTGACAGGCGGCGATGCAGCGGACAGAGCGGAAACAGCAGCGGAGCAAGGCCGGACCGACCTCGCTGCTGCTATCTGCGTCCAGGATTTCATCGAGACCGACGGCGCGCGAGCGCGCTTGGCCGAACTCAAGGAAATTTCTTCATCCACCCAGCGCCGCACGTTCATCGTGGACGGTGGCTGGCCGAATATGCCAGACACGGACAATGCGGCTGTCACCAGAGACGCTGCGAACTTGTGCGCCAGAATGCTTATGGAACTCGAGCCGACCGAACTTCCGGTCGTTGAGAATGAAAGCGTGGTTGAGCCGGGTCAGGTGATGGAGCCCGACGATGAGGACACGAGCAACTCTGAATAATCCTAACCCAAAAACAGAGATGGAAATGGCGCGTGTTTGGCATCTCGTCTCCCCGGGCACGACTTGCCGTGAATTCGGCGCCTCCAAGTTACCTGAAAGGCCGGCAGCTTACTGCCGGCCTATTCGAACGAGAATTTGACGGCACGCGGGTCTTCCTTCACCCGTAACGCAGACTGCTGATGCTTTTTCTGCACCAGCTTTTCCGCTTCTTCCTCAATTGCCGTCCCCAACGGCAAAACGCTGTTTCCTGGCTTCTTCGAGCTGCCTGGTTCTGAGGACATCTCGGCACTCCTGTGCAAATAGGCGTCGCCGAGTGACCCCTCTGGTTCAAGGCACACCAAGGGTTTGGCGCGCCGATCGGCGCTGAGACCCCATGCAGATCCACACTCAAATGTCGTCGTGATCGATGCTCCTGCCATCCATGAGTTCTGAACCATGGTGATCCAGCGATTCAGAACCCATCAGAAATCGCAACTGTAATGCTACCTCTTTTCGCAAAGGGTAACTGCCGGCAAGTCCTTGAAATGTTTATCACAGGTCAGGAGCGTCGCGCCGTGCGCCTGTGCAGTTGCGAGTATGATGGCATCGGCGGTCGCCAATTTGTACGTCCGGCAGGCTTCGGCGGCCGCCAGCGCAATTTCCGTGTTAAGCGGGACCACCGTACAGACCTGCGTAAAGGCGATGACCTGATCAGCCTTTTCTTCGCCGACTTCGCGCACCAGCCATTTCGCGAGTTCCAGCTGCACCACGGTCGGGACGACCCATTCGGTCTTCTTGGGAAGGTGCTCGGCTACCTTCTCTCCGGTCGATGAGGCTATGAGTCAATCAATCCAGGCCGAGGTGTCGACGAGGATCATCAGAAGCGGTCCGGCCGGTCGCGATAGTCCTTGGTCGAGGCGTCTTTCGCCAGCCCTTTCAAGTTGTCCCGCTTCGGGACGGGGATAAGGAGCACACCCGTTCCTTTCGGGATGAAGACGAAATTCAGGCCCGCTTCCCAATTCTGGGCAGATCGGATCGCCTTGGGGATTAATATTTGGAATTTGGAGGAAAGGGTTGCGGTTTCCGGCATTGTCTTACTTCCACGTCATCGATTTGCCAA
>CAZNHG010000541.1:0-1756 GCA_964572555.1 uncultured Devosiaceae bacterium
GTTTTTCCGGCCGCCTGGACACGACTTCCAGCAAACTGAACCGATGACAGGCTGAGCGGCGCGTGTGCGCCGACTGCGTGCGGGTCCATTCCGGTCCGCGCGTTGTCCGTTCCGTCCTGTCCATCACTTCGCATTTCACAATCAGGGAGCCGGCCTGCGTGCGTGCAGGCCGGGCGACACAATGACGTTTCGAGAATTGCCTTTCAGACGGGCTTCGAACCACAACACGGAAGGGCGGTTGCCGCCCTCGATTCCGGTTCGGGTGTACGAGCGGCTGGTTTGTGCATTCGTCGCGTGGCGCGTGCGCCGGCGGCGGGCGGCACCTTCGCCGGAGGACCTGCCGGAGAACGCGCGGGTCGATATCGGCCTGCCGCCGCGCAAGATCAGGCCGCAGCGGTTGCCGCTGTGGCTGCGGGACGATGTGGGCCTGCCCCGGGCCGAGCAGGAAAAGCACTGGTGGGAATACCGGTAACCAAACAGGCATCTCCGCCCTTTCGCGGGGCGGGGATGCGCCTTGCCCCCGTTTGCCCGATCCGCTAGGAACGGCGCAGGTTTGACGGGGCCTTTCGCGCCCGCCCGTTTTCAGGTTTATCGCATGGCAAACAAAAACTCGTTGATCACGCCGCGGCTGCCGCGCGGATTCGAGGATCGCGACGGCGCCGCCATCGGCGCGACCGGCGCGATGATCGAGACCATCCGCAAGGTCTACGAGCGCTACGGGTTCGATCCCGTCGAGACCCCGTTCTTCGAATATACCGAGACGCTGGGCAAGTTCCTGCCCGACGAGGACCGGCCCAACCAGGGCGTGTTCTCGCTGCAGGACGACGACGAGCAGTGGCTGAGCCTGCGCTACGACCTCACCGCGCCGCTGGCGCGGCATTTCGCCGAGAATTTCCAGGACCTGCCCAAGCCCTACCGCACCTATCGGCAGGGCTATGTGTTCCGCAACGAGAAGCCGGGGCCGGGGCGCTTCCGCCAGTTCATGCAGTTCGACGCGGACACGGTCGGCACGCCGGGCGTCGCGGCGGATGCCGAAATGGCCATGATGATGGCCGACGTGATGGAGGCGCTCGGGCTGGCCGGGAAGTATGTGGTGCGGGTCAATAACCGCAAGGTGCTTGATGGGGTGATGGAGGCTGCCGGTGTCTCCGATGAGGGGCAGAAGCTTACCGTGCTGCGTGCCATCGATAAGCTCGACAAGTTTGGCGTCGAGGGCGTCAAGCTATTGCTGGGGGAAGGGCGCAAGGACGAAAGCGGGGACTTCACCAAGGGCGCGGGGCTGGATGAAAATCAGGCCGAGGCTATCTTGTTGATGTTTTCTGGCGGAGCCAAAGACTCCGAGATGGTGATGACGCAAGGAGGCGACCTCAGCAGTTTTGTCCTCGAACACAGAACCGAAGACGAAATTGATGCTGATGGTGTACCCTCCCACTATAGGAAACTTGCCGAAAGGGTAGGGGAAAAAGCCGCATTGAAGTTCGGCTTTCTAAAGGCCGTATTTTTGAAGCTTGGCACGAAGATCGAGGCGAATAAGAACGCCTTCGATGGCTATAACGAGTTGGACCTGATGGCGCGACTGTTTAAGGCCGCCGGCTACGGTCCGGATCGCATTAAGATCGACCCTTCGGTCGTCCGCGGCCTCGAATATTACACCGGCCCCGTCTTCGAGATCGAGCTGACGTTCCCGGTCACCAACGAAAAAGGCCAGGAGGTCGTGTTCGGGTCCGTCGGCGGGGGCGGGCGGTATGACGGGCTG
>CAZNHG010000542.1:0-1726 GCA_964572555.1 uncultured Devosiaceae bacterium
CCGGGCGCACCCTGGGAGTCATTGGACTCGGTGCCGTTGGGGTGCTGGTGGCCAATACGGCCCGTGCCCTGGGCATGAAAGTCATCGGCTACGATCCACAGATTACCGTGCGCAGCGCCTGGCGACTTGCCTCGGATGTCCAGCCGGTCTATAGCGTCGATGAGCTGGCGGCCGAAGCCGACATGATCACGTTCCACATTCCCGAGAACGAGGCCACGCGCGGAATGGTGGATGCGGAGCGTTTGCGCTTGATGCGCGAGGGCGTGGTGCTGCTGAATTTCGCTCGTTCCGGGATCATCGATGAAGCCGCCGTGGTGGAGGCCTTGAACGTCGGCAAGGTGCATGCCTATATCTGTGATTTTCCAACCAATACACTCAAGGATCATCCACGCTGCATCACGCTGCCGCACATTGGCGCCTCGACTCACGAAGCGCAGGATAATTGCGCGGTCATGGTGGCCGATGGTGTTCGTGAGTACTTGGAGGCGGGTAACGTGCATAATTCCGTCAACTTCCCGGAAATCGTTTTGCCGCGTACCGGCGAGGGTGATCGCTTGACTGTGGTCAATGCCAATGTCCCTAATATGTTGGGCCAGATCTCGACAGCGGTCGCGGAGGCCAGCCTGAACATCGACGATATGTACAACAAAGCCAAAGGCAATCTGGCCTACACGGTGGCCGATGTCGAGGGGAAGATCACAGCGAAGGTGGTCGACCGAATCCGCGCTATCGAGGGGGTCCTTGCCGTGCGCGTTATCGAGTAAGCGGGAAGGATGAACTCGACTTGAGCCGGGCGCGGGTGCTATGAGCGAAGCGGCTAAGCTAGAGAGCGTACGGGCACGGATCGACGCGATCGATGACGAGATCCTGCGTTTGATCAACGAGCGGGCGCATGCGGCCCGCGAGGTGGCGCGCATCAAGCGCGAGGCCGGCGAAGAGGGCGATCTCTACCGCCCTGCTCGGGAGGTGGAGGTTCTCTAGCGTATCAGTGCGGCCAATCCCGGCCCACTGGCCACCGAGGACGTGAGCCGCCTGTTTCGGGAACTGATGTCGGCCTGCTTGGCGCTGCAGCAGCCCGTGCAAGTGGCTTTTCTGGGTCCGGCTGGCACCTTCACGCAGGAGGCGGCGCTCAAGCATTTCGGTCAGGGTATGCGCTCGCTGGCGTTGGAGAGCGTCGATGCCGTATTTCGCGAGGTAGAATCCGGGAACGCGGACTACGGAGTCGTCCCCGTCGAAAATTCCACCGAAGGCGTCGTGACCCATACCCTGGATTGCTTCATGGTCTCCCCGCTGCAGATCGTCGGTGAACTGGAGTTGCCGATTCGACACTGCCTTGCCTCCAAGGCGAGCGACCTGAAGGCCATTCACCAAGTTTACTCGCACCCACAGGGGTTGGCTCAATGCCGGGTGTGGCTGGACAATAACCTGCCGGGCATACAGCGGCTCCCCGTGAGCAGCACGGCGGAGGCGGCCCGCTTGGCGGGCGAGAGCCCTCATGCGGCGGCCGTCGCCGGCTATGCAGCGACACAGCACTATGGACTGACAGTGTTGTATTCAAACATCCAGGACGGTGCCGCCAACACGACGCGTTTTCTCGTTCTAGGTGATCATTCGCCACCGCCGACCGGCGAGGATAAAACCTCAATAGTGGTTTCGCGTGCCGATAAGCCCGGTGGTCTTGCAACGCTGCTGGCGCCACTGGCCCGCTACGGGCTCAATATGAGCC
>CAZNHG010000543.1:0-1724 GCA_964572555.1 uncultured Devosiaceae bacterium
GAAGCAGAAGCCATCGCGCGAAATAGTTTCCCCAACCTGCACGGGAATCTCGCGGTCAAACATTGGTCCCCCAAAGCAGAACGTATGAAACTCTCCCCGCTCTCCGCAAGGGTCAACCTGGGATGGCAAGTCGGACAAGAACGCCACGTCGTAGACACGGCCCGCGAAAGTGTCTGAGAGCTGGCCGGGATCGACGCAGGTCACCACCGCACGCAGGCCATCGCGCAGCATTTTGCGCGCAAGGGCCGGAGTGTCAGCAGCCGAGCACCACACTGGGAACAGCGGCTCGATCCCCGTCTGGGCCATCATGCGGACGCGGTACTCCCGCACATCCTCCAGGAACAGGTCGCCAAAAGCCACGTGGGTAACGCCTTCCTCGTGAGCGCGGCCCATCACCGCCCGCATTCTCTCCTCGTATTCGGCGTTTGAACAGGGGAACGGCAAAGGAACCCTCCAAAGGGGCAGCCCGGCCGCCGCGGCCTGAGCCTCCACCAGCTCCCGCCGAACGGCGTGCATCGACACACGATCCGCGTTTTCATTGAACGTGGTCAGCAAGCCCACGACCTCGGCATCCGGTTGTTGGCGAAGGACGTGTAATGTCCAGGCACTATCCTTGCCCGAACTCCAGGCAAGCAGCAGGCGGGATGATGTCATACGTTTCCTCTCGTGTCGAGTGCGGCTAACGGTGAAGGCCAGCCGCCGCGAGGCCAGAGGCCGAGCGGTCGGCTCGAACGATTTGTTATACGCCAGTGAACGGCTGTTTGCCAACCCGAGTCTCGCTTGCCGCCAGGCGAGTCCAGTTCTACCTGCGCCCATGCAGATACGCCTTATCAGAGTTGCTCGGCAAGCGCAACGATGATGCCCTCAGGACCGCGAATATAGCAGAGGCGGTACGTATCCTCATATTGGGTGATTTCGCCTATGAGCTCAGCACCATGTGCGCGCAAGCGCGCGAGGACGTCCTCGATGTCGTCGACGGCGAACATGATGCGACGTATGCCCAGGGTGTTCACTGGTGTGTTCTTCGGCTCGGTTCTGACCGCCGCCGGTGTGTGGAACTTGTCCAGCTCAATCCGACCGTGGCCGTCCGGGGTCCGCATCATCGCGATCTCGCATCGAACGTTCTCGAGCCCAACGAGAAGGTCCACATGGCGGCCCTCGACCGGCGCCTGGCCCTCCAGCTCCATGCCAAGCTCGGTAAAGAACGCCTTGACTGCCTCAAGGTCGTCGACCACGATCAGAACGTTGTCCATCCGCTGAAGGGTCATGTCCCTGCCTCCCACGTTTGACCGGAAACGCCCGGCACTTGATAGGTCTCAAGTAGACCCCGTCTCTGGTTTTCATCGTCCAGTGCTGCGATCACGGGAAACTCACCTGTGCCCTGCACGAAGCTGATCGTGCAGTGCACTGCCACCTTAGTGGAGGTGATAAAAGCCCCTTGATTTCCTCTATTCTGAGAACCACTTCTGTATGGTGTGTGCACACAACACGCTGCCGGAGTCATGTCCATGATCTTTCCCAATCTCGTCACCCATCACATCTACGACGGTTGTCACCTGCCGCCCTTTGACGCGCAGGCGTATCAATACATCATAGCCGGCAACGGCGTCTTTGTCAGGGCGGAGACGCGGTTCTTCTCCGCGCTTCTGCCCGTTATCGCCTGCAGCGTGCGCGGCCTGGCGCCTCTCCAGTTCGAATTTCGGTTGAAAGTGCCGCGAATTCCA
>CAZNHG010000544.1:0-1711 GCA_964572555.1 uncultured Devosiaceae bacterium
ATGCACCAACAGGAAGAGATCCAGCGTCTAACCCGATTGTTTCATAAACCGAGCCAGGGACCCAATAGGAGAGTGGTTGAGGGGTGCGATGGTAAGGCCCATTGAGAATGGATCGCACTGAGAAGCAAAAGGACCGGTGAAAGATCACACCTGAACGGATGTGATGGCAGGAAACGGCGGAGATTGAGGCTGAGCAGGCAGGAGTCATCCTTCTCGGGCAGAGAATAGCGCGGTAAAGGGGTCACCGAGGGGGACACTCAAGAGGTGTTGCAGAACGCTGGGCGCACCTGGTAGAGGATTTCGGTCACGGTCGAGAGCAGGGATTTGAGTGGACAGGACGTGGGGAGGTGGAGCTTGATGCGGTCTTTGTACTGGACCACCCGCACGGCGAGCTTGAACAGTTTCAGGATGACGGTGACCGGTTGCGCCCGAGCCAGTTCGGTCTGCACGAGCACCTCGGTTCGCAGGGCCTGGTGCAGGACATAGGCGGCACAGGAGAAGAACAGGCGCAGGTGGTTGGCCAGAAACCGATGATCGGAGGTTCGATCGCCGGCCAGGTCATTTTTAAGCATCTTGATATAGTTTTCATCCTGGCCGCGAGCGCAGTACAGATCACGGTAGAGGCTTGCGGGGCTGGGCAGGTCCAAGGAGGTGACCACATAGCGGGGATTATCGCCCAGGGCCATGACCTCGGCCTTGAGCACGACCCGGAAGGCGCGCGGCCAACTGCCGGCGCTGTAGTCCAGTTCGTGATACGTGCGGGTGCGTGCCGGCGGCTGGCTTTGGCAGCGACGGGCATTCTCGCAGTGGCGCTGATGCAGGCGGCGGGTTGCCTCAAGAACGGGCCGTGCCAACCCCGAGAGCACGGCATTGGCGCCCAGGCCAAAGATGAACTCGACCCGCGAATCGTCCAGGGCCAGTTGCATCAACTCCGGGTTGGCAAAGTGGCTATCGCCGCGCAGCACGATCACCGTTTCGGGCCACGCCGCGCGCAGGCGCTTCAACACCCGTTTGAGGATCATGGCATTCTCGGCCCCGGCGGGCCGTTTGCCGGGGCGTAAGGCGGCGGTGATGAACTTACCCGACAACCCCTCGAACACCCACAGGGGCAAATAGCAATGATGGCCGTAATGGTGATTGTAAAAGCTCAATTCCTGCTGACCGTGGGTGATATCTTCGCAATGATCCATATCCAGCACGATCAGTTCGGGGGGATGGGCATAGCTGGCGACGAACTGCTCGATAAAGGCGTTGGCCAGACGGTAGATGTCCCGTGTGGTGGCGGCATTTTCCAGCCGCGAGAAGGTCGGCGCGCTGGCCAGATCCGTCGCCGGGTCCAGCGGCTTGCGATCCAGCCCGAGCTTGAACAGCGGATCACTGCGCAGGGTATTGGCGTCATTGCCATCGGCGTAACCGCAGGCAATCTGATAAGTGCGCTGCGCGAACAGCGCTGCCAACGGATGATCGGTGTAAGAGGGATGACGTCGATCATCAAACGCCTGCGCCAGATGTTGGCTCAGACCGATCTGCTGATCGACCCCGCGCAAGAGCATCACGCCAAAGTCCGACGACAGCGCACCGCCCTCGAAATCGGCTCGCACTGTCAGACCTTCAACAGGAGGAAAACGCAGCTGCTCTGCAGTACACTGAGACATGGGGCGACCTCGTTTAGCTTCTTCCGAAGCGTTATTGGTGTAACACCCATTATATC
>CAZNHG010000545.1:0-1708 GCA_964572555.1 uncultured Devosiaceae bacterium
CCTGGTCAAGTTCGGCCTGATCCCCGAGTTCGTCGGTCGTCTGCCGGTCATCGCGACCCTCACCGAGCTCACCGAGGACGCCCTGATCCAGATCCTCACCGAGCCGAAGAACTCGTTGATCAAGCAGTATGCCCGCCTGTTCGAGATGGAAGGCGTCGAGCTCGAGTTCCGCGAGGACGCGCTGCGGGCGGTGGCCGGCAAGGCCATGGCCCGCAAGACCGGGGCCCGCGGCCTGCGCTCGATCCTCGAGTCGGTACTGCTCGACACCATGTACGAGATCCCGTCCCTGGAGGGGGTGAGCAAGGTGGTGATCGATGCCTCGGTCATCGCCGACGAGAGTGAGCCGCTGCTGATCTACTCCCAGCAGGAGGAGCAGCCGCGCGTCGACGGGACCGGCGGCTAGGGTCGACATTGCCGGTCTCGCCGCGTCGAGACGCCCTGTCAGCCTGCACATCCAAGGGCCGCCTGGCGGCCCTTTTCTTTGCCGCGCCGCCATCGCCGGCCTTGCAATATCATGGCAACGCCCCCACTCCCTTGGTATCCAATTGATCGTTTGAGGAACGTCTGCGATGCAGCAGAACGCCGAACAGACCCTGAGTCTGCCCCTTTTGCCGCTGCGGGACGTGGTCGTCTACCCGCAGATGGTCATTCCGCTGTTCGTCGGTCGGGAGAAGTCCATCCAGGCGCTGGAAGCCGCCATGGAGGCCGACAAGCGCGTGCTGCTGGTGGCGCAGCGCGAGGCCAGCAAGGACGATCCCGACAACGAGGATCTCTTCGCCATCGGCACCGTGGCCGAGATCATGCAGCTGCTCAAGCTGCCCGACGGCACGGTCAAGGTGCTGATCGAGGGTGAGTCCCGGGCCGATATCCGCGACATCCTGGCCGTCGATGACGGCTACAGCCGGGCCGAGGTGGTGCTGCGCGAGAGCGAGCCGCTGTCCGAGCGCGAACAGGACGCCCTGGTCCGCGTGCTGCTCAACCAGTTCGAGCAGTACGTCAAGATGTCCAAGAAGGTGCCCAACGAGGTGCTCAACTCGCTGTCGGGCATCGAGGACCCCAGCCGTCTGGTCGACACGATCTGCGCGCACCTGTCGCTGAAGATCGACGACAAGCAGCAACTGCTCGAGATGGACCGGGTGCGGGATCGCGTCGAGCACCTGATGGCGCTGATCGAGTCCGAGATCGACCTGCTGCAGGTGGAGAAGCGCATCCGCTCGCGGGTCAAGGACCAGATGGAGAAGTCCCAGCGCGAGTACTACCTCAACGAGCAGATGAAGGCCATCCAGAAGGAGATGGGCGAGCTCGAGAACGTGCCCAACGAGGCCGACAAGTACGAGCAGGCCATCGAGGAATCCGGCATGCCCAAGGAGGCGGCCGACAAGGCGAAGCAGGAGCTGGGCAAGCTGCGCATGATGTCGCCGTCCTCGGCCGAGGCCACGGTGGTCCGCTCCTACCTCGACTGGCTGGTATCGGTGCCCTGGAAGAAGCGCACCCGGGTCAAGCACGACCTGGCCCATGCCCAGAAGGTCCTCGACGAGGATCACTACGGGTTGGACGAGGTCAAGGAGCGTATCCTCGAGTACCTGGCCGTGCACAAGCGGGTCAAGAAGCTCAAGGGGCCGGTGCTGTGCCTGGTGGGGCCGCCCGGGGTGGGCAAGACCTCGCTCGGCCAGTCCATCGCCCGGGCCACCAACCGCAAGTACGTGCG
>CAZNHG010000546.1:0-1707 GCA_964572555.1 uncultured Devosiaceae bacterium
ACATCTCGCGCCCATCCACTTTCACGCTACCGCCATCCGGCTGGTGAAAGCCGGCGAGAATCTCGAACAACTCGTCCTGCCCCTGCCCTTCGAGTGCAACAACTCCCAGCACTTCGCCTTGATAGAGTTCGAACGAGACGTCTTCGAGCTTGGGATGTGAGGCGATGTTAGTCGCCTCGAGGCGAGGAGCAACCTCGCGGGACCGGGCAACGGACTGCCCCTCAGCGCGTGCTTCACCTGCACTGAGGGCTGCGCCCAGCATCAGTTCGACTGCCTTGTCTTCAACACCGGGCTCGATCTTGAGATCGCCCACGGTAGCGCCATCGCGAAGCACGGTGGCGCGGTCGCACAGCTCCGCAATTTCCAGGAAGCGGTGTGAAATATAGATAACAGACCGGCCCAGATCGGCCTGCGCGCGGATAACGGACAGCACCTTCTCAACCAGATCGGTGGGCAATGCGGCCGTCATCTCGTCGAGCATAAGGACCTCTGGCTCCGCTGCGATGGCACGGGCGAGATCAAGGATTCGCAGCGTCGCGAGCGGCAGCCGCCAGGCGTGATCTTCCAGGTTGAGTTCGTTAATACCAAGTTCGCGCACCCAGTGCAGGAACGGTTCGCGCGGAGTGTCTGTCAGTTTCAGGTTATCCGCGACCGTCAAGTCCGGAATAAGAGAAGGTTCCTGATAGACGGGCACGATGCCCGCCGCGCGTGCCGCTTTGGGCGTGCTCAACGTGCCGTCCTTGCCGTGTAGCTTGATCGTGCCGGCATTGCGAGTGAGTGCCCCGGTCAAGATCTTCACCAGTGTGCTCTTGCCCGCCCCGTTCGCGCCCATCAGGGCCACGATCTCACCGCGCCTGACGGTCAGCGAGCCATCGGAAAGGGCCGTAACCGCACCGAAGCGCTTCACCACGCCTGTTGCCTCGAGAACCGGCGCGCCATTCGTGGTTTCGGACATGCCCTCGCCCCATCCTTGGTATTGCCCGGGCCGTTGTGTGGCCCGGGCGTGTCATGTGGCCCGAAGCGCGCGAATGGCGCGCTCCGGACGGATAGGTTGGTTATTCGCCCGGACCTTTACAGGCGATGATCTCCTCCATGGAGTAGGTCGTCCAATCGGGAATCTGGACGCTGACCGGCCATTCGGGATCGAGGTCCGGATTCTGGGCAGCCTCGATCATTTGCATGCCTTCCTCGGTGGTGTTGTCCCAGATCTCGGGCTCGACCAGGACAATACGCTCTTCCGGCGCTTCGCCATTGAGAATGTCGAGTGCAAGGGCAACGCCTGCGCCGCCAATCGAGCCGGGATTGGTCACGGCCGCGCCTTCAAGCCCCTCGACGGTGGCCAGTTGGTTGACGAAGCCGGCGTTGTCGGCGCCGACGACCGGAACAAGCGGCACATCGCTTTCGACAAGGGCATCAACGATCACGTTGTCGATGCCGCTGGTCCAGATCCCGTCGAACGGAATGCCGGTCGAAATGAAGTCAAGGATCTGCTGCTTGCCCTGATCCTGCTGCCATCCGGTATAGACCTCATGTACGACATTGATGTCAGGATACTCCTCGAGGGCTCGCTTGAAGCCCGCATCGCGGGCCTCATCGGCGGCAGCGCCTGCCGCACCACGCATATAGACCACGTCACCCGAGCCATCCAGCTTCTCGAACAGCCACTTGGCGCCGATATAGCCGTACTGTTCCTGGTTGTTCGACATC
>CAZNHG010000547.1:0-1706 GCA_964572555.1 uncultured Devosiaceae bacterium
CAGCGCCATCCTCCTCCACAACGCCTCGACCCAGTTCGCCGACGGCGGCGAATTCGGCATGGGCGCCGAGATCGGCATCGCCACCGGCAAGATGCACGCGCGCGGCCCCGTGGGCGTCGAACAGCTCACCAGCTTCAAGTACCTGGTGCACGGCAAAGGACAGACCCGCCCTTGAGCATCGACACCAACCGGATACCCGGGGTGACGGAGCTGCCCGTCTCCACGCCCGGCATGCGCATCGGCCTGTTCGGCGGCAGCTTCAACCCGCCCCATGCCGGCCACGCTCTGGTTTCGCGCCAGGTCATCAAGCGGCTCGGGCTCGACGCCGTATGGTGGCTGGTCTCGCCCGGCAATCCCCTGAAGGCCCACGGCGATCTCGCCCCGCTCGACGAACGGGTCGCCGCCTCGCGCGCGCTGATCGACCTGCCCAACGTGCATGTCACCGGCTTCGAGGCCGCGCACGGCTTCCGCTACACCTACGATACGCTGGCCCATCTCAAGGCCACCCTGCCCGGCCGGCGGCTCGTGTGGATCATGGGCGCGGACAATCTGGCGGACTTCCACCGCTGGGAGCACTGGACCGACGTCGCCCGGCTCATGCCCATGGCCGTCTACGTGCGCCCCGGCTCCTCGCGGCGCGCGCCCGTCTCCAAGGCCGCCACGCGCTTCGCCCGCCACCGCATCGACGAGGCCGACGCGCAGCGCCTGCCCTTCATGGAGCCGCCCGCATGGGTCTATCTGCACGGCATCATGTCGGGCCTGTCGTCATCCGCGATTCGGGCGGGAATCCAGTCCCGCTGACGTCAAATGGTCATCATCACTTGCAACACTTCATGCCAGCGCTCATATTGAAAGGCGTAGATAGTGTTTGTTTCGGCATTGACGGGACCAATTGTCATCTCGACGCAACGCCCAGTCGGCACCAACAGCAAGGAACACCGCAACACGCATGTCCAACGGGTCTGAACCCTTGGCGGGGGCTGTCTTTTGATGGTCGCCTCGCCTGAACGGCACACCGCGAAAGCGGCCGCTGCCAACAAAGCCGCGATGATCGAGCTTATCCTCGCATGCCTTGAGGACGCCAAGGCGGAAGATACGGTCGCAATCGACATTGCCGGCAAGTCCAGCCTTTCCGATCACATGGTCGTCACCTCCGGCCGCTCCCACCGTCACGTCAGCGCGGTGGCGGACGAGGTGACCCGGGTCCTGCGCGACAACGGCTACGGCAAGCCGCGCGTCGAGGGCCTGCCCCATTGCGATTGGGTGCTGGTCGATGCCGGCGATGTGGTGGTGCACATCTTCCGTCCCGAGGTCCGCGAATTCTACAACATCGAGAAGATGTGGGCCGCGGACTTCGCCGGCGACGCCGTCTAGGCTTTCGTGCGGATCGTCATCGCCGCCGTGGGCCGCATGAAGGCCGGTCCCGAGCGCGATCTCGTCGCGCGCTATTGCGAACGGGCCGCCGGCACCGGACGGCAGATCGGGCTGAGCGGGTTCGAGAGCCTCGAGGTTCCCGAATCCCGCGCCGCCAACGCCGCCACGCGCAAGGCCGAGGAAGCCCGCACCCTTTCGAACGCCATTCCCGGCGATGCGGTGACCGTCGCCCTGGACGAGCGGGCCAGGGGCATGACTTCCGCGGATCTCGCCGGCACGGTGGCGAACTGGCGCGATACCGGCACGAAGACCCTCGCCTTCGTCATCGGCGG
>CAZNHG010000548.1:0-1706 GCA_964572555.1 uncultured Devosiaceae bacterium
AGCCGGGTGATGCAGGACTGGCCGGCGGCCCGGGCCAGGCTCGAGGCGGCGATGGCCAGGCTGGGCGAGCACCCGGCGGTGGCCGATGGCGGCATGGCGGCGATCGGCTACTGTTTCGGCGGCAGCGTGGTGATGAACATGGCGCTGTCCGGCATGCCCCTCGAGGCCGCCATCAGCTTTCACGGGGTCCCGACGGTGGCGGTGAAGATGCCCCAGGCCTTCGAGGGCAGCGTGCGCATCCACAACGGCGCCGAGGACGGCTTCGTCGCCCGCGACGACCTGGAGGCGATGGCCCGGGCCCTCAAGGCCCAGGGTGCCGACGTCGAGGTGACGAACTATCCCCTGGCCAGGCACGGCTTCACGAACCCCGAGGCCGATGCGTTCGCCGCGCAGCACGACCTGCCGCTGGCCTATGATGCCGCCGCCGATGCCGCCTCCTGGCAGGCGGCGCTGCTGACCCTGGACGCCGCCCTCAACGACAACGACTGACCGGACGAGGCCCCATCGGGACGCGCGGAAATCGGGGACGGGAAATCGGGGACGGGTACGTATTTCCGGGTACGTATTTCCGCCCCGCCCAGCCGGCCGCAGGTCGAGATGTCGCCGGCGACGTCAGGCGGCATCGACCCCGAGATGATCGATGATCCAATTGGATTCCTCGAACCGACGCATGGCGTGTTCGGGAGTCCAGCGCTGCTCATCGAGCGTTTCCGGGTCCCATTCGCTGCGCTCTGCGCCGAAGAAGTCGCCTCCGTAGATATGGATCGCCGCGGTCAAACGGGGAATCGGGTTGATCACCGAATGAATGATGTCGTGCTTCAGCGGCGCGGCATCGCCGGCGGCCAGTGCCTTGGCGCCCACTGCCTCGATGTTCCCGTTGCTGCCTGGAACCCGCCGCCAGAAAATATTGTCCTCGCGACCGGTATAGATGCCGATCACCGCCCACATTCGATGGTCGTGTGGCATGAGCGTCATGTAAGGCGCCCACACCATGTTGATGATGGTCAGATCCTCCGAGCGATAGAGCGGGTAGAGCCCGCCGCGTGTCGGTTCCCCGAGTGCCTGGAGAATGGCGGCCGGATCGGAAACCGCTCTCGCGACCACTTCGCGCACCCGCCGGGGGGATTCGTCGGCGGCAAGCGCGCTGCGACAATCGGCGATGAACTGTTCGGTGTCAAACATGATGGGTACCCTCCTCTACCGTGCGCCTCGACCGCCAACCCTGGTGTTGCCGCGAGAGAGATTCGGGAACCCACGGTGTCCCGGACAGTCGTGACGCTCGTGGAACTACGGGCGACGAAGTGAGAGATCCCGTGACTTCACCATCGGCCACCTGGATTGATACTTCCAATGCATTTATTGTTTTAAAAATGATGCAATTTTCATATCAAGCATGAACCTTCGCCACCTGAGTACCTGCGTCGCCGTGGCCGACGCCTTCAACGGCAGCGACTGACCGGACGCGCCAGGCATCACGCGCGGGCTTCCTCCCTCAGGGTTGACGGGCCTCTGACGGCGCCATGGCCGCCGGGCTGGTCTCGACCTTACTCACCACGCTGCCCACCACGATCAGGCAGGGCGACGGCAGCGGGTGGGCGGCGAGCTTGTCCGGCATGTCGGCCAGGGTGCCGGTGAGCGCCGCCTGGTCGGACAGGCTGGCGTTGGCCACCAGCATGATCGGCCAGTCGTCGGGCAACCCGGCACCG
>CAZNHG010000549.1:0-1687 GCA_964572555.1 uncultured Devosiaceae bacterium
CGATGTCCGTATGAGGAACGAATCGAATGAAACAATTTTCACTTCCTCCCTTGCCGCGCCATCGATACATCATCCGCTCAACTGTTTTTTTGCACAGAACGAAGGCTGATGTGAGCGCGGCAAGGCCCAAAATTCCGCGCCCGGAAGCAAAAATCAACCTAAAAAAAATTTTCATTAGGTGTGACAGCCGGTTTCCCGATGAGAACGCAAATATTTCAACTGGCTAACCCCGACAACGCATTTTTCGTCCTTGGGCAGTATGACGGGCAAGCGGTCGCCCCCCGGTCTGCGCATGGATGTGCCGATCAGTCCCGGGCGAGCCGGAGTGTGCGAATGTCGAACGGCGCAAGGGTAAGCATCACCCTGCCGTTCTCGACAGAAAGCGGCGCAGCGTCGCGCTCGAGCAGATCGGTTTCCGCGACCCTGCCATGGCTTTTCGGCAGTCGCACCGCTGTCGTTACGGTTTGACCGCACGTCTCTCGCAAGCGAACGACAATGTCGTCGTTGTCCTCGGCCCCCTTGATGCTTTCGACGGTTACTCCCGGATCTACCTCCAGGAGGCTCTGGGTCTCGGCAGGGACCGCTTCACCTGTGCCCGGGAGCACATCGATCGGCAGGTTGAACTCCTCGGCCGCGGCCGGGACACCTTTGCCTTCGAATGTGCCATGGTGGACCAGCAGGCCATAGCGGAACCGGTGCTCACCCTGATCCGCCTCGGGCCAGGGATAGGTCGGCGAGCGCAGCAAGGTCAGGCGCACGGTCGTGTCCCTGGCGTCGTAGCCGTACTTGCAGTCGTTGAGCAGCGCGGCACCGAAGCCGGGTTCGGAGATATCGACCCAGCGGTGCATCAGCGTTTCGAACCGCGCCTGATCCCAGGAGGTATTGCGATGCGTAGGGCGCGTGACGTGCCCGAACTGGATTTCGGCCGCGACCTTGTCCGTCGCCACATCGATCGGGAACGCCGCTTTCACCATCGTGTGGTGTTCATGCCAATCGATGAACCCGTCGATATCCAGGCGCGCCGCCCCGGCCTCGAGCGCGACAACCTGAACGATCGTCGAGCTTTCATAGGCCCACTCGAACCGGATCGCCGCGCGATAGGGCCCGGCTTCCGTGACCTCCGCCGACACGAGGTCGTCGATTTCCCAGACCTGCTCCTCGAAGTCGGCGGCGATGTCCCAGGCATCGAATTGCGGCGGCATGTCCTGGAATGCCTGCAGCCGGTTGGCGGGCATGCCTTGCTTGAGGAGCTCTCGTTCACTGCGTTTGTCGAGAACCGAGGCAAGACGGCCCTTCTCATCGAACCTGACCTTGAGGATCGCATTCTCGAGGTGGGTCGCCGATGCCGACAACTCCCCCGCGTCCGCAGCAGCCGCCGGCCCGTGCGCAAGCGCAACGCGCTGTACGCCCAGGGCCGGCAAATCGGCAACCGGCACAATTTGTGCGGCGCTGCCGTCGGCCCGCCAAACGGACTGACTGGCCAGCTCTCGCTTTCCGATTGTTACCGCCTGAGGTGTTGCGCCAGTTAGCATCAGCATGCCGCTTCGGGGCCGCCCAAGGACATTGAACGCCAAGTGCCCGCCCTCGCTGCCAAGTGCACCGGCAAGTTCCAACTTCAGGCCAGCGACGCCTTCAAAGAACGCCGCATAGTCACGGTCGCTGTCCTTGAATACGGCTCCGATGGAGG
>CAZNHG010000550.1:0-1096 GCA_964572555.1 uncultured Devosiaceae bacterium
GCCGGCGCCGGAAATTCCCGAAACTGCCGCCGTCTCCGCCGACGCGTGAGACGTGCCATGCAACAATCCCGGCTCGAACCGGTCTGAGGCAACCATGAGACGCATACTTACGATCCTGATCACGAGCGTGCTGCTGGCCCCCCTGGCCCCGGCGGCGATCGACAAGCCCGAAAGCCCGGCCGAGAAGCTGGAACCGTCCACCGAGCAGCGCTACGCCACCCGCCTGGCCACGCGCTTCGTGGCCGGCTACAACTACTCCAAGACCCAGCTCGACGACGAGATCTCCGGGCGCATCTTCGAGCTCTACCTCGAGACCCTGGATCCCAACAAACTGTACTTCCTGGCCGGCGACATCGAGAAGCTGGACAAGTACCGGAACCAGCTCGACGACGCGCTCAAGACCGCCGAACTTGATCCGGCCTACGAGGTCTTCGAGACCTACCTCGAGCGGGTCGACCAACGCATCAATCACGCCCGCGACCTGATCCAGTCCGACTTCGACTTCACCATCGAGGAAAGCTATGAGTACGACCGTACCGACCAGCCCTGGGCGGAATCCTCCGAGGCCCTGGACGAGATCTGGCGCAAGCGCATCAAGAACGACTGGCTGCGGCTCAAGCTCGCCGACGAGGAGCCCGGGGAAATCCGCGAGACGCTGACCGAGCGCTACACCACACTTCACGACCGCATCCACGAGTTCAACGGCGGCGATGTGTTCCAGTTTTTCATGAACGCGTTTACCCGCTCCATCGAGCCGCACTCGGCCTACATGACCCCGCGCACCTCGGAGAACTTTGAAATCTCCATGAGCCTGTCGCTGGAAGGCATCGGCGCCCTGCTCGAACGGGAAACCGAATACACCGCGGTGCGCTCCGTCGTGCCCGGCGGCCCGGCCGACAAGGATGGTCGGCTGGGCGCCGGCGACCGCATCGTCGGCGTCGGCCAGGGCGAGTCCGGCGAGATCGTCGATGTGGTCGGCTGGCGCCTGGACGACGTCGTCGACCTGATCCGCGGGCCCAAGGAATCGGTGGTCCGCCTGGAAGTACTGCCGGGTGGCGGTGGCTTGCCCGGAGCGCCCCCGCGGGGCGGGGTCTCG
>CAZNHG010000550.1:1106-1680 GCA_964572555.1 uncultured Devosiaceae bacterium
TCACCCGCAACGAGGTGAAGCTGGAGGAACAGGCCGCCAGCAGCGAGATCATCGAGGTGCCGGCCGCGGACGGCGGGGATCCGATGCGGATCGGCATCATCAACGTGCCGGTGTTTTACATCGACTTCGCGGGCCGGGCCCGCAACGAACCCGACTACCGCTCCAGCACCCGCGACGTGCGCAAGCTCATCGAGGAGCTGGACGCGGCGGGTGTCGACGGCATCGTCATGGATCTGCGCGACAACGGCGGCGGTGCCCTGCTGGAGGCGACCACCATGACCGGGCTGTTCATCGACGAGGGCCCGGTGGTCCAGGTGCGCGACCGTTCGGGACGGGTGTCGGTGGAAAGCGATCGCGAACCCGGCATGGCCTGGGACGGCCCGCTGGGCGTGCTGGTCAACCGCAATTCCGCCTCGGCCTCGGAGATCTTCGCCGGGGCCATCCAGGACTACAGCCGCGGCGTGGTGCTGGGCGAACCCACCTTCGGCAAGGGCACCGTGCAGAACCTCATCGACCTGGACGAGTTCTCCAACGACAACGAACCCCGGCTCGGCCAACTCAAGCTGACCATGGC
>CAZNHG010000551.1:0-1679 GCA_964572555.1 uncultured Devosiaceae bacterium
GACCACCGGCTGTGACGGCTCGACGGGTCCTCCCTCGTACAGGTGCTCATCGGGATAGCGCGAATACCCCTTGCCGGGCAGCTTGTGCTTCTTACGTAACCACCGGCGGAGCCGAGTCTTGGTGTGCGCGTCCACTGCCCGATAGCTCTTATCGACCGGCCCCATACAAAAATAGTTGGACCAGCCTGTGAGCAGGCGGTTGATCCGGCCCACCACCACCTCGGCATCCAGCAGCAACCATCGAGGCTGCGTCCACGCGCTCACCGCCTGACAGACGCGCTGTCGGCTGCGTTTCGAGGGGTAGGCACCGATATAGGCCCGACCCGTGCGCGGCGAGTAGCACCGCCCGATGGTATATCCCAGAAAGTCAAAGCGCTCGGCCGACAACCGGCAGCAGTGGGTCTTGGCCTCGTTCACCGTCAAGCCCAGCCGGTCCATCATGCCCCGCATTGCGGCCCAGGCTTGTGCGCCCGTGCCGCGTGTGCAGATCACAAAGTCATCGGCATAGTTGACGATGCGGGCCGCTAATCGCCGCTCGTGGCCCAGCACCTTCCAGCCCAGTATGAACCGGCGCATGATCAGGTTGGCCAGAAGCGGGGAGATCGGCGCCCCTTGCGGCACACCCCGCCGGATGTCTTTGTTGCGAGTCGTTCGACGCTTGCCGCCCCGTCCGTCGTCTTCTTTCACCGGGGCCACCAGCCACATCTTGATCAGACGCAGCACGAGCCGGTCGCTCACGCGACGCGCCACCGATGTTAAAAGATCGGCATGGGGAAGACTGTCAAAATACCCGCTCAGATCCGCATCCACCACCTCCGTGTAGCCGGTGTTCACCAGCCGGTGCACGTGGCGCACCGCATCGTGCGCGCTGCGCCCGGGCCGGTAGGCATACTGCTCCGGCTGCAGGTCGGCCTCGAAGATCGGTTCCAAAACCAATATCGCCACCGTCTGCACCACCCGGTCCCGGATGGTCGGGATGCCCAACGGCCCGCTCTGGCCGTTGGCCCGACTTCGAAGGGGTTGTTCTCGATATCCATATCCTGAGCGTAGGACAGAATGCCAGCTTCGATGCGCCGGATGTGGCCCGGAGCAATCGCGCGGATATCGTATTCTTTCGCGGCATCCATGACGCGGTCCCAGAGCTTGTCCGCGTGCACGGTTGCGTCGTGCAGGTAGATTTCGTAGCCGACCTCGGCTGAAAAGCCCGTGCGCGAAACCACGACATTCATATCGTCCAGTGTTGTATGCCAAAGCCTGTAGTATCGGAGCTCCTAGATCGTGTCCCCGAACAATTTCTTCATTACCTGGCGGGAGTAAGGTCCCTGCACCTGAACCGGCGCCACGTCGATCTCGTTGATGGCGACGTCGTATTTCAACCCACAGTTGACGCCCTGGGCCCACAACAGTACATCGGAGTCGGAAATGCTCAGCCAGATCTCGTCCTCGGCGACTCTCAGAAGCACGGGGTCGTTGATGATGCCGCCTTCTTCGTTACACAGAATCACATAACGGGCCTGGTTGACGTGTGCCTTCTTCTTCATATCGCGTGTAACAAGAAGATCTATGAACGCCAAGGCGTCAGGCCCCTTGATCTGGATCTGGCGCTCCACCGCCACATTTCAGAGTGTCACATTGTTGATGAGGTAGTAATATTCGCCCAGCAGACCGTCGGCCTCGGG
>CAZNHG010000552.1:0-1675 GCA_964572555.1 uncultured Devosiaceae bacterium
GGTTTCTGCCCCAAACTACCACTTTTGGAAACCCCTTTTTCGATTCCGTAGGAATAAAAACCGCTCTGGGGTCGCCCGCTCAACCACCGCCAGTGTTCAGGATGGCGGGGTGTTCGCAACGCCCCAGACAATAATCCTTCTGCTTCAGTTCACCGAACGTCGCCGGCGGATACTTTTCCGTGAAGAGATCGACACAGCTGGCCTCGGTGGGCTGGTACAGATGGTGATTGGGATCGAGGCGCACCAGATCGGGATCACCCAGATTCCGATAATAAACATGGCGGATCTCGATCCGCTTGCCCTTGGCGTGCAGTTTGTGGGTCAAACCACGGGCCCAAATGCTCTTCGGGTGAGCTGGATTCACCGCCATTTCGGGGAGTTCCAGATCCACATCCGGAAAGGGATCGGCGGGATAGGTGTCGAAGTCAGAAGGGTCGGTGGGCTCAGTTCTGCGTGCAACGTGCAATCCATCGTCGAGGATCTCTACGTCCCAATGATATAGTTCACGCCGGTCGATACACATGTCGACACTGAGATGCCCGCTCTTGGTCCTGTCGACGAAGATGTAGTCGCGGATCTTTCCATATAACGTCGGATGTACGCCGAGCAACATCTTGTTGAGTAGTAATGTGGTAGAGAAACCGCTGATCCCCTGCAGCGCTGCGGGAACATCAACCACACTCTCGGGTTCCGCCTCGATCTGTCGCAGAAGACTGGTGAGTTCTTCGACTCCCAGGTCGATACCTAAACGGCTTACGAATTCCTGTATGCCAGGTTGGTCACCTCGCAAGCGGGCAACAAGCTCATCCGCTTGCTCGCCGTCGACGAATAACGCCCACTTCTCGAGCCCCTCGCACGGACCGGCGACCTCTGCCCTGGCTACGCTTGTTGGTGCAGGACAGGCTACAAAAGAGAGCGTGGCGAGCACGGTAACGCATGCAGTAGAGATGCGCCGCATCACTTATTCTCCTGGTTGAATGCTGCTTCGGCAAGTCTCGCTTGAAAGTATGCGCGTCCATGATCTGCCTGTCAAATCGCGCCCGAGCGGTTGCGGGCACGCGCAAGTGCATCTCTCATCGCGGCGAGCTCAGGCCAAGGGCAGGTCTGCGCCATCCGTGCGAGCGTCCGGTCGGCACGGGCCGCGACGATCTTGCGAAGCGGTTCGCGATCAAGCCAAGGCAGGAGCGAAACAACCGCTCGCACGAGCAAGGTACCAGACCGTTGCTGGTGGGCGAGCCGGACAGCCCGCAAAAGCGCTCTCAAGCCCGCGCTCGTTTCGCCCACCTGGCACAGACCTTCGCCCCGCAGGCGGTGCGCGTCCGGCTCATAGAACACGATGCCGGATCGGCGGGTCTCCGTGATGGCGGCCTCGGCAACCTCCATGACCTCGCGCCAAAGGTCCATCCGCGCGTACGCTTCGGCGAGCAGGCACAGAGCGTAGCTTCTGATCTGAGCAGCACCCGTGGATTCGTATTTGGCGATGCCGCCCCTGAGGATCTCGGCGCCCTCAGCAGCGTCTCCCCGCGAAGCCAAACCCCACCCTTTGATGATACTGGCCCAGGCCTGCCAGTACGGGAACTCGTGGGTCGTGGCTAGCGCCAGCGCCGCTTCCGAGAGGTTCAGCGCCTCATCGGCGTTATCGCGGCACTGCGCCAGCGACGAGGCGAGGCCGGCC
>CAZNHG010000553.1:0-1302 GCA_964572555.1 uncultured Devosiaceae bacterium
CACACTCCACATGGCGCTCGCAGGCGTGCGGGACATGAGCACGATCGAGACGCCGCCGGAAGAGCGCCTGCCGATCAAAAGCTACGTCTCAGAAGAATCTGATGACCTGCTGCGCGAGGCGATCTTGCGGGAGTTGGACCGCGAAGGCCAGGTTTTTGTCCTCCATAACCGGGTCAAGGACATAGATCTGTTTGCATCCAAGATCCAAAAGCTGGTGCCAGAGGCGGAAGTGGGAATTGGGCACGGGCAGATGGCAGAGGACCAGCTCGAAGAGGTCATGTCCGCGTTCGAGAAGCGCGAGTTCAACGTGCTGGTCTGCACCACGATCATTGAATCGGGAATCGATCTTCCCAACGTCAACACTCTGATCGTGGACCGGGCAGACATGTTCGGCCTATCGCAGCTTTACCAGATACGTGGCCGCATAGGCCGTGGCACGAACCGTGCTTACGCGTACCTGCTCATCCCGCGGGGCAAGCAGCTGACGGAGCAGGCGGAACAGCGGCTGAACACGATCCTGGCGGCCACTGAACTTGGGGCAGGGTTCCAGATCGCCATGCGCGACCTGGAGATTCGTGGCATGGGCAACATCCTTGGTGGAGAGCAGTCCGGCCACATTTCAGCGATAGGGTTTGATCTTTACACCAAGCTGCTCGCTGAGGCGGTGAGGGAACTGAAGGAAGGCAGGGGCCAGTCGTCTGAGGATGGCGAGGAGCGTCCCGATTTCTCGACAGTACGCGTGGACCTGGGAATCGACTCACGCATACCAGAGGCGTACATCGAAGACCTTGCACAGCGCCTCAGCATCTACCAGCGGCTGGCGCGTGTTCATGACACCAGCGAACTCAACGACTTGCGCGAGGAGCTACTGGACCGCTTCGGGCCGGTTCCGCGCAACGTGGATTTGCTATTGGCTTCGACCCGCATACGTGTACTGGCCGAAACCGGCATAGATGCCGTGGTAGCAGGCGAACAAACGGCGACGCTCACACTCCGGGAGCCAACCGGTGGCGCCAGGGAACCACTCCAAAAGGCGCTCGGGCGCGGTTCGAACGTCGGTCATATGCAGATACGGATCGATATCGACCGTAACGAGCCGGACTGGCTCGATGAGTTAACCGCCGCATTGGAACAGATCATCACGTTCCGCGAGCGGATGCTCGAGGCGATGCAGGCCGCCGGAACGCCGGCCGGCTAACAGCCGGTCGCGTTCGTCTCTATGCCGAGTTCCTCGGCGGCACTCTGAATGTCGCCGTAATGGTCAATGATGTTTTGGAATTCGGGAGAGTCACCGTTAATCAG
>CAZNHG010000553.1:1319-1675 GCA_964572555.1 uncultured Devosiaceae bacterium
AACGGTGTTGCCGCAATGTTGGCCAGGAAAATGAAAAACATGAATCTGCGCATACAACAACGTTATGCGCAGCGCGGTGTGCCGGCGGTGTTGTGGTGGGATGAGTAACTGTGGCTACGGATCGACGTTGCCTTCGGCCCACCACTTAATCAGGTGATGCGCGATGGCAATCGGCCCCGGCACGTTGATCTCAGGATGCTCACCACGCAACGCCGCCTTGACTTCGTCGCGTGTGAACCAGCGGACGTCGCTCATCTCCTCGTCGTCATAATCGATCTCCTCGGTGGCGGCCTTGGCGTGGCAACCGATCATGAGTGACGACGGAAAGGGCCAGGGCTGGGATGAGTGGTAGGTGA
>CAZNHG010000554.1:0-1669 GCA_964572555.1 uncultured Devosiaceae bacterium
TCTCGTCGCGGAAATGCTGCACATCGCTGCGGGCGAGCCCCTGCGCATCGCGCAGGACGACGTGGCGTTCAACGGCTGGGCGGTGGAGAGCCGCATCTATGCCGAGGACCCGTATCGCAATTTCCTGCCCTCCATCGGCCGGCTGACGCGCTATCGCCCTCCCGAGGAGATCGTCACCGACATGCTGGTGGTGCGCAACGACACCGGCGTCTACGAGGGCGGCGAGATATCGACTTTCTACGACCCCATGATCGCCAAGCTGTGCACATGGGGGGCGTCGCGCGCCGAAGCGGTGGAGGCAATGGCCGACGCTCTCGACAGCTTCGAAGTCGAGGGCGTGGGCCACAACATTCCCTTCCTTTCAGCGGTGATGGAGCAGACGCGCTTTCGCGAAGGGAAGCTCACCACCGGCTACATTGCCGAGGAATTTCCCGACGGCTTTGCCGGTGTCGCGCCCGCGCGCGACGATCTCCGGCGCCTGGCGGCCATCGCCTGTCATGCCGAAGTCCAGCTCGAACGGCGGGGGTTCGATGGCGACGGCACACTCAACATGCACGTCGCCGAAGCGGCGCGCGCGGTGATGATCGGCGACATGCGTATCGATTTCACCCTTGGCGATGAAGGCGGGCAGACATTGATCGATGCCGACGGCGCCCTGGTCGACTTCGAACCCGGCTGGACGCCGGGCGACCGGATCGCCAGGGCCCGGTTCGGCGGCGACCGCATGTTCGTGCGCATGGACCGCGTCACCTCCGGGTTCCGCATGCGCTATCGCGGCGCTGATGTTGTCGCCAAAGTCGTGCGCCCACGGATCGCCGATCTGATGACCCACATGCCGGTGAAGGTCGCGCCGGACATGTCGAAATTCCTGCTATGCCCCATGCCGGGGCAGGTGGTACGCCTCGAAGTCGCGGAAGGCGATATCGTCGAGGACGGGCAGGCGCTTGCCATCGTCGAGGCGATGAAGATGGAGAACGTCCTGCGCGCGCCCAAGCGGGCGAAGGTGAGCAGGATTTGCGCTGAGGTCGGCGCCAATCTGGCGGTGGACGAGATCATCATGGAGTTCGGTGACGCATGAAGGATGAGTGGGCAGGCGAAGGCCTCCTCTGCCGGGCTTTCGGCCCGACCACTTCCCCGAGGGGAGCCAGCGCTGTCGCATCTGACACTTGCAGAGATGGCACTGCCACAAGCGGAGCCGCGTAGATGTCGCAGCGCAAGCTATCTCCGGCCACCTACGAGGAATGGGCCGCCCGCGCGCAGGAGGAGTTGAAGGACAAGCCCCTCGAAGAGCTCGAGAAGGACTATGGCGGGCTCGGTGTGAAACCGGCCTATTTCGCCGGGGATGTGCCGGAGGGAGCGGGCGCGGATTCGCCCGGCGTGCCGCCCTATACGCGCGGCGTGCGGGCAACGATGTATACCAACCGGCCCTGGACCATCCGGCAGTACGCCGGCTTCTCCACCGCGCGGGAGAGCAACGAGTTCTACCGGCGCAACCTCGCGGCGGGGCAGAAGGGCCTCTCCGTCGCCTTCGATCTCGCCACCCATCGCGGCTACGACAGCGATCATCCGCGTGTTGTAGGGGACGTGGGCAAGGCGGGCGTGGCCATCGATTCCATCGAGGACATGAAAATCCTGTTCGATGGCATTCCGCTCGACGAGATGTCGGTGT
>CAZNHG010000555.1:0-1664 GCA_964572555.1 uncultured Devosiaceae bacterium
GTCTAGGACCGCGGAACTCGTGGACGATCTCAAGGTGCACCTGCTCCAGGATGCCAGCACCGCCTGGCTTGATGGTGAGAAAACGATTCAAAAGCCGCCATAATTGTTGCACCTATTTTGGCAACGCTGTGCCCGAATCGAGGAAAACCAAGAGGCCACTCATCATGATCGAACCTTCCGTCTCACGAATTGCGCTATCCGCTGTCGTTGCCGCTGCCCTGACGCTCAGCCCCGTATCGCCGGTCAATGTCGCCTTCGATGGCGGCTCGCAGGCATTTGCCCAGGGCAAGTCCGGCAGCCGTGGAAATTCCGGCGGCAATGGCGGGTCCTCGTCGAGCCGCGGCAAGTCGGACCAGGCACACGGCCGGTCGGCCAGCTCGAACCGCGGCAACAGCGATCACGGAAGCAGGGGAAACAGCGGGAACAACGGGCGCAGCGGTACGCTCATGTCCCTGTTCACGGATGATCCCGGCAAGTCCGGCGCCGCGCACGGTGGTGGCAAGCCCGATTTCGCAGGCAAGGTCAACGGCCGGGCCGCGTCGGCAACGCGCGCGCCCGAAGGCGAGGTGATCGCGGTCAGCACGCCCGAGGAAGCGCCGGTGCCAGAGGTGTCGGTGCGCCGCAATCTTCATGCGCGGCTCGGCGGCCTCAATTCGCTCAAGCGCAATATCAACGGCATGATGAACAGCGCCGATCCCCGCATGGAGGGCATTCGCGAGTATATCCGTGCCAGTGCCGAAGGCGAGACGCTGGCGGGCGATCTCGAGGCGGCGCAGACGGCCGTATCGGACGCCGAATCCGCGCTCGACACCTATCTGGCGGAGACCCTGTCGGAGAACGGCGGCGATCCCGCAGCCTACGAGGACCTGTCGGCCGAGGCGTTGGAAGCACGGCTCGATGAGCTTACGGCCGATCCGCTGGCCGAGGGAGATGAGGGCTACGAGGAGTGGCTGGCCGAGACGAACGCGCTGACCGATACGTTGAACACCATCGAGGCCGACGAAACCTACGCGAATCTGACCGACAGTCTGGCAACGGCGGAGGACGATCTTGCGGCGACCCAGGAGAGCGTCGACAGTGTCGGCGATACCACCAGCGAGGAAAGCCTGATCGCGGCGCTTCAGGAGGCGGCCAACCCGAACAGCGATGGCGAATTCGATGACGACCTCCTCGAATGGGCTCGCGAGCAGCTCGGTGTCGGCGAGCATGACGGCCTCATCGACGCCTATGCCGCGCAACAGGACGCCGCGCCGACCGAGGAGGAAGAGCTGGCCGAGGACGACCTGACCGGCGACGTTTGAGGAAGCTGCCCCGGTTCCTGCCGCAGCAGGTCCGGCCCCCAGGAGGGCCGGGCTTGCTGTTTAATAGATGGTCATGGCTCTATCGAGATCATTTTCTCCGGTGACACTGGTGTGCCGCCGGAGTTTTTCTCCGTGTGGCGCGCGGTGCTGCATTTCCCCGTGTTGGAGTGTCAGTCGAGAAACAGGTAGACTTCGGTGACCAGTTGGTCCTCGGGTACACTGCCCGGATCGTTCATGTGGATTTCCCAGGCGATACGGGGTTGAGGAACGCCGGCCTGGAACGTGCCGGGGCCCCGACAGCAACGACGTTGCGGAATCGCCATGACAATTCGCAATCTGGAACCGGTTTTTCATCCCGCCTCG
>CAZNHG010000556.1:0-1656 GCA_964572555.1 uncultured Devosiaceae bacterium
CACTTCCGCAATGTGAAGCGCCACGACGTCATCACCGATCCAGAGATCATCTCGCTGCGCGTCGACGAAAGCCTTTACTTTGCCAATGCGCGTTTCCTCGAGGACGCCGTTTACGATCTCGTCGCGGACCGACCGGACGTAAAAGACTTCGTTCTGATGTGCCCGGCGGTGAACGAGATCGATTCCTCCGCGCTCGAAAGCCTCGAGGCCATCAACGAGCGCCTCAGGGACATGGACATCAGGCTGCACCTGTCCGAGGTGAAGGGGCCGGTCATGGACCGGCTGATGCGCTCCGACTTTCTCGACAAGCTCACGGGCGAAGTGTTCCTGTCGCAGCATCAAGCCATCAGCGCCCTCAAGCGCGGTGGCAGAGCTGTTCTTCTCGAGGGGGTTGAGCAGGGTTCAGGCACAACCTAGCAGGTCACTCCAGCCATTGCGCCGCGTCTCGCCTTCCGAGGGTCCGCACGCCATGGCCCGCGCCGGCTTGTATGAGTGCCTGTGGCATTCTCAGAATTAGAGCGTTTTCAGGACAAGTGGACACCACTTGTCCGGTTCAAAAACGCGACAACTCAATAACTCAGAGCTTCCGTTCTGATTCAATCAGAACGAGAAATGCTCTAGAAGCCGGCACGGCGCAATCCCGCCTATTGGGATTCGAGGGGTTGCCGCCCGGGGGACATGAACGGCAGCACCCAAATCCCTGATTGGTCACTTCTCCTGGCGCAATACGGCCTTTCCTTGGGTATCAAGGTAGACGATGTGCGCGTCCTCGTAAGTCGCCATGCCCTCGTAGTAGGTGCTGTTGCAGGTCTCGCCGTCGTCCGCCACGACCAGTCGCACAAGGCCATTGTGGAACTCCGGCAGTCGTTGGGGGGTGCAAACCTTGATGCCGGCAATGTCGTTAGGCGCGAATGCCACCTCGCCATTGCGCGAGACGTAGACCAGATCTCCTCGCTTATCGGATTCGGCGCGGACCGGCGCGAGACCATCATGAAAATCTCCGGCGCTAGCGATCTCGGCCTTTTCGGCATTGTCGCCGTGACCGGGGCCGAAGGTGACATGATCGAAGGCAAAGTCTTCGTCGGTCATGAAGGCCATGTCGAACGGGCCGGTCCACACCCGAGCAAGGCCTTCGGAAAAGGCAGCAGCATTGTCGAGTGTCCATTTTCCCGGGATCTGCAACTGCCCGTCCGTCGAGATGAACCCGGCCTGGCCATCCCTCGCACTCGCGGGTGCAAGTCCGCCCGAAAATCGGCCGGCTTCAACGAAGTCTGCTTCGATCCGAACGTCTCCGCTGGAATCGATCCAGCCAAAACGCGCTTCGGAGCCAATTCCTTCCTGGAACCAGGCCAGGCCTTCCGAGAAGTTTCCGAAGCCCTCAATATCCCGGCCGCGAAGAGCTTTCGGCAGCTCGTCGCGCCAGTAAGCCTTACCGTCGCGATCGACGAAGAATGGACGATGCGAGGTTTGTGTAAAGAGGCTGGCGACAGTGCAGCCTTCGGAATAGGCTGTGAACGGCGATCCAATCCAACGCTGCCCGTCGATGGTAACCACTGAATCGCCCTCGTGCCGCATTTCGACGACATACGCACCCTCTCGGTCGATGATGCCCCAGGCCCGGCGGCCGCCGACCACGGCCCGTCCTTCGTGAAAGTC
>CAZNHG010000557.1:0-1651 GCA_964572555.1 uncultured Devosiaceae bacterium
GTTCACCACGCCCGTCGCCAACACGTCTCACGAATGGGACTACGACACGCTGATCTCGGGGGGCGTAAAGGACTATCCGCTCCTGCCCGAGGCCGCCGAGCAGCCCGCGAACACGCCGGTGCCCGTGCTCATCGCGCCGGGCCAGCTCCTGAGCTTTTCCGCCGCGCATCTGCACGCCAGCACGTGTGACGATTCCGGGCGGACGCGGTTCAGTCTCGATACGCGGTCGATCTGGCAGGCCGATATCGACGCAGGGCGCGGCGCGCCCAATGTCGACGGGGCGGACACCCCGCCGCGCTGGGAGATGTTCGACCGCGCGGCGAGCGGCGCACGGCCCGGGAAACCCGAACAGGCACACCAAGGAGGTACACCATGAAATCGCATGCTCGCGTGGTCGTCATCGGCGGTGGCGCCGTCGGAACCTCGACACTCTATCACCTGGCGAAGAAGGGGTGGTCGGATGTCGTGCTCATCGAGCGCAAGGAACTGACCTCCGGCTCGACCTGGCACGCCGCCGGCCTGCTGCCCCTGTTCAACATGAGCTACTCGGTGGGCAAGATTCACCAGTACTCGGTGAATCTCTACGGCGAGCTCGAGGCCGAGACCGGCCAGGACGTGGGGCTCAGGCGTGTCGGCAATATCCGGCTGGCGACCAGCCAGGACCGGATGGACGAGTATCACCAGTATGCCGGTGTGGCCCAGACCATCGGGGTGGACGTCGAGTTCCTCACCCCCGACGATGTCAGGGACATCTGGCCGCTGGCGACCACGGACGGGCTGGTGGGGGCGATCCGGCATCCGCAGGACGGCTATGTGCAGCCCGCCGACCTGACCCAGGCCTTCGCGATCGGCGCGCGCGCCAAGGGGGCGGAAATCTATCGCCAGACCACGGTTCTCTCGATCGAGCAGAAACCGAACGACGAGTGGGTGATCACCACCGACAAGGGGACGATCACCTGCGAGCACGTGGTTTCGGCCACGGGGAATTTCGCCCGCAGGACCGGGGAGATGGTCGGGCTCGACATTCCCGTCGTTCCCGTCGAGCACCAGTACATCGTGACCGAACCGCACCCCGACATCCGCGCCCGCCACGAGAGCGGCGAGCCGGAGCTGGGGGTTCTGCGCGAATCCGACGGCTCGTGGTACATGCGCGAGGAGGCCGGCGGGCTGCTGCTCGGCCCCTACGAGACCGGCGCTCCGGCCTGCTATGTCGACGGGCCGGACGCGGAGAGCGAGTTCGAGCTGTTCCAGGAGGACGTCGACCGGCTCATCCCGCATATCGAGTCCGCCATCCATCGCGTGCCGATCTTCGAGGAGCTGGGACTCAAGAAGGTCTATAACGGCGCCATCGCCTATACGCCCGACGGCTCGCCGATCATCGGGCCGGCCTGGGACCGGCGCAATTTCAGGCTCAACGAGGGGCACAGCTTCGGCATCACTGCAGCGGGGGGCGCCGGCTGGCAGCTGGCCGAATGGATCGTCGAAGGCGAGCCCTCGATCGACATGCTCGGCGTCGATCCGCGCCGCTTCGGCGAATATGCCTCGAAGGCCTATCTCAAGGCCAAGTACGAGGAGGCCTCTGCCAACGTCTTCACCATGCACTTCCCCGCCGAGGAGCGCCCGGCCGCCCGGCCGCTCAAGACCGCGCCCT
>CAZNHG010000558.1:0-1628 GCA_964572555.1 uncultured Devosiaceae bacterium
ATAGCCGCGAATACAATTGTCGCACTGGAAACATGGAGTGATCGCGTTGACAGCCACTCGGTCGCCTTCTTTGAAACTCCGCACTTCACTGCCGAGGCGTTCGACAATCCCGACCGCTTCGTGGCCGAGTGTCAAGTTTTCGCGGTCGCCCAGGGCACCTTTGACGGTGTGGTTGTCCGAGGTGCAGACTAGCCCGCGCGTGGTTTTCACAATCGCACCGTTGGGGCCTGGGTCTTCCGGTCGTGTTTTCTCCATGAAACCAACCTTTCCGATCTTCTTCATAACAAAAGCTTTTATCTCGTCTGCCATGGCAAGTCTCCTGCATTGGTTTCTTCCGACGACGGGGTCTCCGCCGGGAAACGAGTGAACTCGTGCGAATGCGTAAACGCCGAACGCAAATGCTGTGCCTGCAGTTGGGATGCCGTGGCATACGGGCACTTTCCCTGATAATTCGGTACATGCAATGCTGTTTCTCTCGGTGAAGTGGCGCCACGAATGCGCGGCACGAAACCAAGCTAAAAATGGCTGCCGCCATTCGGATCCGCCAATCCCAGCAAGCAACGGAATAACATGGACGAGTATGACGCGCCAGCTTCGCCGGCCCGTGACATACGGCGCCGCGTCGGACGGAACCTGCCGGACATCATTTATGGGGCCAACGATGGCATCATCACCACGTTTGCTGTCGTCTCGGGGGTCGTCGGTGGTGATCTCTCCTCCCAAGTGGTGCTGATCCTTGGGTTCGCCAATCTGGTGGCCGACGGGATATCGATGGGGGCAAGCAACTTCCTTTCGGAGCGTTCCCGCCGCGAGCCGGTGCGTTTCGAGCGCGCCTCGCGCAAGGGATTGGCGACCACGAGCGGCTTCGTGCTGGCGGGGATCGTTCCCTTGCTCGCCTATCTCGTCCCGGGTCTCGATATGGATCGCTTCGTGCTCGCGATCATGCTCGCAACCATCACGCTTTTCAGTCTCGGTGCTGCACGCGCCCTGTTCAGCTCTCTCAACTGGCTGCGCGCGGGCACGGAAATGCTGGTCGTCGGCTCCATGGCCGGCGCCGTCGCCTATGGCGTCGGTGTGTTCGGCGCGGCAATTGCGGGGCAGTTCTAGGCCGAACTGCGATTTGCCGCATCCGGGCGGATGCGGGTGAAACGCTCATAGCGGCGTGGCCCGCCCTTATCCCGCGTAGTGTGCGGCCATGCCCGAAAGCGGGGTCACGTTGATCCGGCTCGCATTGCCGGCGGTGCCGAAGTTGCTACTGGGTCGCCACGGCGAAACATTTGTGACAGGCGGAATTTTCGGATTTCGACTCCTCTCGGTCAACGGCGAGTGCCTTGCATCGAGAATCGCAAGTCCCGTCTCTTACCGTAGTGAGCCGCAGATGGCGCGTCGACTTTGACCATGATGGCACAGATTGGACGCCCGGTTGAGACAGGCAGCCCATGCTGTGTACCAAGGTGCTTGGGACTCACTTCCGAGATTAAAGTTCTGAGGAACGAGGGGCTTGGCTGTACGCAAGGCTCCTGAAGAGCCCGGGCCTGTCGCCAAGATCTCCGTGTCCACTTGGCGATTGCCTCGGATACGGCAAAGCAGCCTTTCGATAACCGGCGATGGCGGCCGAGAGGTCTCTC
>CAZNHG010000559.1:0-1622 GCA_964572555.1 uncultured Devosiaceae bacterium
AACTTCCGGATCATCTCCCAGACGTCGATCTTCGCCTCGCCGGATCTGGCGCTTTACGGCATCATCCTGGTCGACATCTGGCAGTGGACGCCCTTCATGCTGCTGGCGTTCTTCGCCGGCATGCAGGCGCTGCCGGTCAATCCGTACTGGGCGGCCGCCGTCGACGGGGCCAACCCGGCGCAGATCTTCTTCAAGGTGACGCTGCCGATGCTGGCTCCGCTGCTCGCGGTGATCGGCCTGCTCCGCCTTATCGACGCCTTCAAAGTGTTCGACACGATCTTCATCCTGACCAACGGTGGGCCGGGCAACGCCACGGAGTCCCCTAGCGTGCTCGGCTACAAGCTCGTCTTCGAGTTCTGGAACCTCGGCGAGGCATCGGCCCTGGCGGTCGTCGTGTGGATCATCTTCTTCCTGTTCTGCAATGTCTTCTACCAGGTGGCGAAAAAGAAGCTGCACGTGTTCTGAAGCGGGACCGGGGCCGTGCCCCGGGCATCGAGGGAGTGTCGATGGCTACGTTGTCCTCCAGACGCGCGACGCGCCGAACCTCGGGCTACAGCCGCCCCTTCACGCTGCTCGTGGTCGCGTATGCCCTGCTCATCCTGTTTCCGGTGTTCTGGATGTGGAGCCTGGCGTTCAAGCCGGAAGCCGCGATGTTCGCCCGGCCGACCGTGTGGCTGTTCGACCCGACGGTGGAGCACTTCGAATACCTGATCGACCACGGCTTCGCCGCCTACCTGGGCACCTCGGTCCTCATCTCGGGTCTGAGCACGCTCCTCGTCGTCATCGTCGGCACGCCCGCGGCCTACGCCTTCGCGCGCTTCCGCATGCGGGCGCGCGACGAACTGTTCCTGTTCGTGCTCGCCACCCGCATGGCGCCGCCGGTGTGCCTCGTCATCCCCTTCTACCTGATCTACGCCAAGTTCGGGATGCTCGACACTTACGCCGGGATCATCATCGTCTATCTCACCTTCAACCTCTCCTTCTACGTTTGGGTGCTGAGCAGCTTCTGCCGCGACCTGCCCGTCGAGCTGGAGGAGGCGGCGATGACCGAGGGCTACTCGCGAATTCGCGCATTCGCGAAGATCCTGCTGCCGCTGCTGCGCCCGGGCATCACGGCGACGGCCGTGCTCTGCTTCATCTTTGCCTGGAACGAGTTCATGTACGCGTTCCTGCTGGGCGGGAAGGCGGTGAAGACTCTGCCGGTCGCCATTCCCAGCCTGATCACCACGCAAGGCGTGCGCTGGGGCGAGATGGCCATCGTCGGCATGGTCGGCACGATTCCGGTGATGATCGTGGTGTTCCTGCTGCAGCGGCATATCGTTCGCGGCCTGACCATGGGCGCAGTCAAGGGATGAAGTGGTAATCAGCATGGCCGAGCACCACCTGCCGGCGACGCCGGAGACGGTCCACTGGGGTTATTTCGAGGCCAAGCGCGCGCCAGTGCTGCGCGCACGATCAGGCGACCGGGTGACGCTCGATACCCTGTCGGCCGAGCCCGAGGATATGCCGCCCGAGGACGCCGGCTTCGAGATCCTGCCCGAGCATCCGGAGGTCCACCGTGCCTGCGAGCGCGGCCCGGGCCCGCACTTCATGACCGGCCCCGTTCACGTCGAGGGCGCCAG
>CAZNHG010000560.1:0-748 GCA_964572555.1 uncultured Devosiaceae bacterium
TGGTGGGCCCCGGCCTCATCGATCACGTCGATGGCCTTGTCCGGCAGGTGGCGATCGTTGATGTAGCGATCCGCCAGCCGCGCGGCACTCTCCAGGGCGGCATCGGTGTACTTGAGCTGGTGATGCTCCTCGAAGCGTTACTTGAGCCCATTGAGAATCTCGATGGTCTCGCCGACCGAGGGCTCGACGATATCGATCTTCTGAAAGCGACGGGCCAGCGCGCGGTCCTTTTCGAACACCCCGCGATACTCCTCGAAGGTGGTCGAGCCAATGCAGCGCAGGTCGCCGTTGGCCAGCACCGGCTTGATCAGGTTGGACGCGTCCATCACGCCGCCGGATGCAGCGCCGGCGCCAATGATGGTGTGAATCTCGTCGATGAACAGCACCGCCTTCTCACGGCTCTTCAGCTCGCCGAGCACTGCCTTGAGGCGCTTCTCGAAGTCGCCGCGGTACTTGGTGCCGGCCAGCAGCGCGCCCATGTCGAGCGAGTAGACCACGGCATCCCCGATCACGTCCGGGACGTCTTCCTCGACGATGCGCTTGGCCAGCCCCTCGGCGATGGCGGTCTTGCCGACGCCGGCCTCGCCCACCAGCAGCGGGTTGTTCTTGCGCCGGCGGCAGAGGATCTGGATCGTGCGCTCGACCTCGTTGTCGCGCCCGATCAGCGGGTCGATGTGCCCGGCGAGCGCCTTCTGGTTGAGGTTGGTGGCGAAGTTCTCGAGCGGCTGGCGCTCGCTGTCGCCCGAGT
>CAZNHG010000560.1:758-1604 GCA_964572555.1 uncultured Devosiaceae bacterium
CAGGATCTGTACCACCCGCTCGAGCTCATGGTCGCGACCGATCAGTGGATCGATCTTGCCGATGCGGGCCTGCTCATTGAGATTGGTGGCGTAGCCGGTCAGGGGGTTGCCTGCGTTCTCGGTGCCCCCTTCCTCGGCGTCCTCGGCCTCCTGGGAGGGCGAGGCCTGACTCTGGCCATGCCCGGCGACCTTGGAGATCCCGTGGGCGATATAGTTGACGGCGCCGACCCGGGCCACGTTCTGCTGCTTGAGAAAGTAGACCGCCTGACTCTCCTGCTCGGAGAAGATCGCCACCAGCACGTTGGCCCCGGTGACCTCACTCTTGCCGGAGGACTGCACGTGGAAGACGGCACGCTGCAGCACACGCTGGAAGCCCAGGGTCGGCTGGGTCTCGCGATCCCCCTGATCCTCGGGAATCAGCGGCGTCGTGGAATTGATGAAGTCCTGCAGGTCGGACCGCAGCTTGTCGAGATTGGCCCCGCAGGCCCGCAGCACGTCCGCCGCGGACGCGTTGTCGAGCAGCGCCAGCAGCAGGTGCTCCACGGTCATGAACTCGTGGCGCTTGGAGCGTGCCACGGTAAAGGCCGTGTTCAGGGTCAGTTCAAGTTCTTTGCTCAGCATGGCAGTCCCCTTCTCGCCGCCTAGGGCTTGCGTCGGATCGTTCAAGGTCCGGCATCATCAACATCGGGTACAAACGGCAGCGTTGCAAGTCGCCCTTCAACGCAGGACCGTCGCTGTCCCTCTTCGACCATGCCGCTCAGTCCGCCGCCTCGATGTCGCACAGCAGCGGATGCTGACACTCTCTTGCATATTGATTGACCTGATGGCTTTTGGTTTCCGCGATAT
>CAZNHG010000561.1:0-642 GCA_964572555.1 uncultured Devosiaceae bacterium
CAGGCCCAATAAACGGCCTATGAACTCGGACCTTAGAGAGTCCGGGGCCATTGAGCAGGACGCGGATGTCATTCTGTTTATCTATCGCGATGAGTATTACAACGAAGAAAGCCCCGATAAAGGCGTGGCGGAACTCATTATCGGCAAGCAGCGCAACGGTGAAATTGGTACTTGCAAGGCCGCGTTCGTCGGCAAGTTCACCCGGTTTGAAAACCTTGCGCCCGAATACTTCCAGCAGGAGCATTAGAGGCAGCGCAAAACATGCAGATTTTCCATCACATCCAGAGTATTCGAGGAACACTCCAGGGCGTTCGAGCTGAGGGCAAGACAATCGGCTTCGTGCCGACGATGGGCAACTTGCATGACGCTCACCTGGCACTGGTGCGCGAAGCCCAGGCGATCAGCGATTACGTGGTGGTGAGCATTTTCGTCAACCGGTTGCAGTTTGGCCTGAACGAAGATTGGGACAGGTACCCCCGAACCTTGGAAGCGGATACCGCCAAATTACGCGATGCGGGTTGCGATGTTCTGTTCTGTCCCGACGAACAGGAGATCTACCCCAACGGCATGGATAGTCAGACTCGCGTGATTGTTCCCTCAATGGCGGATATTCTGTGTGGCGCCAGTCGTCCAGGCCATTTT
>CAZNHG010000561.1:652-1588 GCA_964572555.1 uncultured Devosiaceae bacterium
AGTAACCACCGTGGTGAGCAAACTGTTCAATATTGTGCAGCCTGATTTGGCGGTTTTTGGTCTGAAGGATTATCAACAATTGGCGATCATCCGGCGGATGGTCGAAGACCTGTGCATCCCGATTGACATTGTCGCCGGGGAGATCGTGCGCGAGGAAGACGGATTGGCGATGAGTTCGCGCAACGGCTATCTGACGCCAAAAGAACGCCCTCTGGTGACATGCTTGTATCAGGCGCTGTCGTGGATAAAAACCCAGATTCTTGAGGGCAATACGGATTTTTTAAAGCTGGAAGATCAAGCAAAGCAAAAAATAGTTCAAGCAGGCTTTCGGCCTGACTATATTACGGTGTGTGACAGTAAAACGCTCAAGCCGGCGGCGCATGATGACCAACAACTCACGGTTGCGGGGGCGATGTATACGCAAGCCGCTCGCCTGATCGACAATGTGTCGTTTACGGTGAAACGCACCCGATGACACGATGTCCAAGCTCCATACATGTATGCGCGTTGACGTCTCCTGAGCGGGCGTGGATGTTCGCAAGATCGGCGGCATCGGTTACAATGTCAGGGCCGACTGACGTGAGAGGTAAACAATGCAAGTCACAATGCTGAAGGGCAAACTCCATATGGCTCGGGTCACCCAGGCGGAGCTCTGGTATGACGGCTCCTGTGCCATAGACAGGGAATTGGTGGAACTTGCCGGGCTACGCGAGTTCGAGCAGATTGATATTTACAATGTGGACAACGGTGAGCGATTCACCACCTATGTGATACTCGCTGAGCCAGGGTCGCATACAATTTCCATGAATGGCGCCGCCGCTCGCAAGGTGCAGGTTGGCGACCGGGTCATTATCGCCACCTATGGCCAGTACGACGACAATGAAGTCGTCCGCCACAAGCCCCGGCTGGTGTACCTGAACGCCGACAACAGCGTCG
>CAZNHG010000562.1:0-1587 GCA_964572555.1 uncultured Devosiaceae bacterium
ACTTGATATTGATGGCAGGATGCCGAAATTAAGCTTCGGAAAGCCGCCCTGCCGTGCCGAACTGTCACCGAATGGTGTGCGTGCCTGGTTTTCGCCAGGATAGGCCGGCAGGTCGCACATATAATTTGAATTCCCAAACATCATCGATTTTATCCTTGAGAATGCTCCGCCATCGCTGGGAGTCATTGTGAGGCTCAATCGACCTGTTCGCAGCAAGTCGTGTCCGTCTCCAAATCGAGGCTGGCTCGACGATCTGGTCAAGCTGGGGTCATGTCCCGTATCGATGTAGCGGTTTGCTGACATGCCGTGCGTTCCAACTCAAATTGCGATTCCCTGTATGGTTGCGACCACGATTGAAACCGTCACGATTCCCGCAAGCATCGCGATCAGCAGAGCACGGGCACCAAGCTCCTCGTGTCCCATTCGACGTGCGAGCAATGGATATATGCTCACCATTGGGACGGCCGCGAACAGAATGCCGGTGGCGATCATCTCGGGAGTGATCCCCGGCACGAGGAACAGGGCCAAGCCCACACACACGGGGTGAAGGACAAGCTTGAGCAGTCCTATCATCACAGCGTCCGGGGCGCCCCCCTTGAAGGGCATCGCGGCGAGCCCCGCGCCCGCGACGAACAGGGCAACGGGAGCCGAAGCCGTGGAAACCATCTCGATGGAGGTAGCAATCGGGCCCGGTAGATGAATTTGGAATGCCGCCAGCCCGCCGCCGACAATTATCGCGATGACAATGGGGTTGCGCAGGATGTCGCCGGCAATGTGGGAAAGAGCCGAAAGCGCGGATTTTCCCCGCTGGTCGCCCAGAGCGGCAAGGGCGAAGGTCAGCGGCAGGATCGCAACGTTCTCCACCATCATGTTCATGGGAAGAATGGTCTTGGCAATGTCTCCAAAAGCCAATGCTGCCAGCGGATAGCCTATGAACCCGCTATTGGAAGCAGAGGCGCCAAGGGCGGCGACAGCGGCGCGGGAATGGGAGCGTCCGCGCATGAGATAAACCCCACAAAAGACGATGCCCAGCGTTGCGAGTGAGCCGACCCCATAGCCCAAGAGGTAGCCCGGATCAAAGCTGCTCGCCATCGAGGTGTCCGTCAGGGCGTCAACGATCAGGGCCGGCAGGGCGAAGTTGACCACGAACGCGCTGAGGCCTTCGGTGTGCGCGGGCTTGATCAGGCCGATGCGAAGCGCTGCGTAGCCGCAGCCGATCAGGATGAATACGGGAAGTGTTATCGATAGCAGCTCGACCATTTGTCTGCCCTGATGGTGGTGGCGCGCTTCGCCCCTAGATTTTCGGCATACCCTTTGGCGGCATGGCGCGTTTCTGGGCGGCGATGCGGAAGGGGGCATTGACGGCGCCGTAGCCGGCATAGCCGCCGCGGCGTTCGACGATCTCGAAAAAGAACCCCTCGCCATAGGTCGGGGAGTAGGCCTGGAAGAATGCGCCGTGCGCGTCGCGATCGTAAAGGATGTTGCGCCGGCGCAGGGCGTCGAGGAACTCCGGGTCGAGCCCCAGACGGGCGTCGAGGTCGTCATAGTAGTTGCCCGGCATGGGCAGCGGGGCGAAGCCGTTGCCGG
>CAZNHG010000563.1:0-1580 GCA_964572555.1 uncultured Devosiaceae bacterium
CGTGCTCGTCCAGCGGGCGGCTCCGACCATGGATCGCGTGCCGATGACCGGGTGATGTCCTTGCCATCGCGAACGGGGGAATCAGGACCGATCCCGCACAAGGCCGCGAGAAGCTGAACCTCGACACGATGCGCCCGAACCTCGCCTATGCGACCCTTGATGGCGGCGTCGATGAGGTGGTGGAGCTTGATCCCACCTTGCATCGGAATTCGATCCGCCACCTCGCCGCGGCGGACGGGGCCGTCGCCTTCGCAATGCAGTGGCAGGGCGATCCAATGGAGCCCGTTCCGCTGCTTGGCCTGCACCGACGCGGCGGGGCCGCGATCCTCTGCACGGCCGATGTGGCAGAGCAACGCGCGATGCTAGGCTACGCAGGCAGCATCGCGATTACCCGCGCACATGTGGCAATCACCTCGCCGCGCGGCGGGCGGCTGCATGTCTATCGGCGCGATGGCAGCTTTGCCGCCTCTGTTATCCGCCCCGACGTTTGCGGTCTCGCCGCGGGGTTGGGTGGCCTTGTGGCGACGGACGGGCTGGGGGGCGTCATTGCACTGTCGGACGGCACGATAGTGCCGCTGCGCAGCGCGCCCAATCGAGCATGGGACAACCACCTCATCCTTTGTGGAGCTTGATCTCTCAAGAAGTGGTTCGGATTTTCTGACAGCACCTTCAGGAGGACGTGGAATACTACGCCCCGCGGTCCCGCGCTCAGGAAACCTTCGACGTGGTGGTGCTAAAGTTAAAGGCGCGAACACACTGCAGGCTCAGGACCCGGCCAGGATTGCCGATGGAAGTCCGCCTGACGATCCGCCTAATTTCGACGGGAATACATCCAAAAGCCTGGGAGGCACGCCAGCGATGCGAGAAGTAAAGCAAGAGCCAGGATGAAGGCAGCGGCGTAAGCGGCGGCTGCACCCCACGCGCATTCAGCTTGATGGCTTGAAGTTCCAGGGGAGCAGGTCGTCTATCGCCGCTTTTGGATGGCCGTTGGCGATCGCCTCGAGGGTCGCCTTGAGATATCACCGCTACGCATGTAGTCGATCGCGGCCTGTAACTCAGGACGGTCCCTCTGCGCGCCCGACGCCTTCTCCACGAAGATCTTCCGCAGCCAATCACCTCGAGGGCGTCGAGCTGAAGCTGCGGTTTCTGACCCTGGGTCGAAACCCTGGCGTAGCCTGCGAGCATGGCCGACCCTCTCATATCTCATCTAGGATCAGTATATATGAGAGGAATATTTCGAGAAACAGTTTTGAGAGGCAAAACAGCCTCCGACACATACGCTGGCCGCCCTTCTCCCGGCTCTATCGAAAACGACCATTTTCGATAGATGGAGTGGCAGACCCGAGTAAGAGGGTTCTCGAAACACCCGCTTGACGATCCAATGAAAACGCATTACCTAGTCGCCTCTACAAAGGTTGTTCGCTTCGGAGTTCACCATGACCGTGCTCGCACAGAATGTTTCCAAGCTCACGGAGCGCTACCAGACGACGGTCCCGAGCGGTGTGCGCAAACAACTGAAGCTCGGCAAGGGCGATCAAATCCGCTACTGCACAGAGCCGAGCGGTCGGGTCTACATCGAG
>CAZNHG010000564.1:0-1578 GCA_964572555.1 uncultured Devosiaceae bacterium
CGCGAGACTCTTCAGCCTCCCGTTATCTGGACGCCGATGGCATTCCACTGCCATAGCATCAGGGTAATCGTCACCATGACCGCGACCACGCCGGTGTGGCGGAGCACTCGCCCGATTGCCCAGCTTCGGCGATGCCAGACCGGCGCCAGTCCCAGAACGCAGAGCCCCGTCAGCACAGCGCTGAGCAGCGTGCCCCACAGGGCGACGGCGGCCAACGGATCGGGGAAGTGCACCATCCCCGTCGGCTCGGGCCCGCCTCGATTTGCCATGCGATACAGCAGTGTCCCCACCGACACCAGCCAGGTCACCGCGGTAATCCCGAGCAGACGGGCTGACCAGCGCTCCGGCACACTCTGCTCGACATCCTGCTTGCGCCGGCACCAGAAGCCAACCAGTACGCCGATCAGCACGACGCTTCCCCCGACGATCACCAGATGGAAGGCCCGGGCGGTTTTCCAGAAGCCGATTCGCTCATATGCCTGTATGGGTAAGAGAAACCGGGTGGCTTCACCATCAGCGACTTCAAAAGAAATCGACCGACCACCCGTGACGTCCACAAATCGGTGATTACCGGTCGGCACATAGCGTCGTGCCTCGCCCAGGCCGCTAACGATGAGGTGTCCGGAGTCCGCCACCGAGACACTTGCAATGCCGGACATCATCGCCAGAATCTTGTCCAGAGTGGTGTAGCCGCGACGAGTGGCAAGGTACTTGCCCTCGTAGATGCCCGATCGGTCGACGAGCCCGGGATCGGGCTCGGGCAGGCTCGATCGGTCCGGGAACAGGGCCTTCACCACCTTGCGCGGCAGTTGCGTGACCAGTTCTCGACCGTCGTCGCCGTTGGTGGCGACGAATACCCCCAGGTCCAGCTCCGGCAGCAACACCATATTCGAGTAAAAGCCGAGCATATAGCCGCTATGTTCGAGCGTTCGGTAACCGGCCAATTCGGACGACCAGAATCCGTGGGCATTGCCCGTGATGCCCTCGGAGTTTCGGAACAAGACCTGGCGGATTTTGGCGGCGGTCTCCGAGCCCAGAATTCTGTTGCCGTCGAGCGTGCCGCCGTTCAGATGAGCCCGCATGAAACGAGCCATGTCAGTCGCCGTGGTCGACAGCGACCCCGCCGGCTGACTGCCGCCGTGCATAAAAAAACGGTGGTAAGGGCGATAACGGCCGCTCGACCAGCGGTAGGCGACCGCCCGATCCTCGGCAAGCGACTGATCCAGGTAGCCTTCGGCCGGTTTGCCCGGCCAGTCCCGAAAACTCGACCGGTTCATGTCCAAGGGTTCGAGAACGCGACGATCCATGTAGTCGGCAAATTTCTCCCCGCTGACGTCCTCCAGGACCTTGCCGGCGAGACTCACGCCGTAGTTGCTGTAGCTTGCCAATTCGCCGGGCGCACGAACCCGGGCCGGTTGATAATGATCTACATATTCGGCCAGCGAAAAGTCGCCCTCGATCGAGGCAGCCTTGCTGTGGCCGATGTTCGTCGCCTCAAAGCCACCTGTGTGGGTCATCAGGTGAGTCATGGTGAGCGGGCCGTAGCGATCGGAATCCGAGATTTCGACACCCTTCAGG
>CAZNHG010000565.1:0-1575 GCA_964572555.1 uncultured Devosiaceae bacterium
GCCGGGGGCCAGGGGGGCTACGGCTTCACGGTCATCGGCGTGCTGGTCCTGCAGCTTCTGTCCACCTTCCTGATCGGGATCGGGCTGAATTACGAGTGGCAGCAGTTCATCTTCGGCCTGCTCATCCTCCCGATGGTCGCGCTCTATAGCCGGGCGCCCCCGATCCGGTCACAAGTATAAAGGGTCCGTTCATGAACGATACGCTCTACCAGTCCGCCGACATCGTCTCCACTTCGCTCACCACGGCGACCGTGGCGACACTCGCCGCCGGCCTGCTGTGCGCGCTCGGCCTGTCCTGGACTTCGGACAAGTGGCGCCCTTCCCTAGCCCTCGCCTGTATCGCGCTGCTCGCCTCGGGCGTCGCCTATCTGCAGGCGCTCGGGATCTGGCAGGCGGGCGGTGAACTGAGCGCCGCGCCGCGCTATGTCGGCTGGTACACGGCCCAGCCCGCGCTCGTCGCCGCCGCCTTCTTCTACGCGCGGGTGGCCGGACCCGTGCCCGTCGGCGTGTTCTGGCGCTCGGTCGTCGCCGCCGTGCTGATGGTCTTCAGCCGCTTTCTGGGCGACGCGCAGATCTTCGACCCCACGCTCGGCGCGCTGCTGTCGATCGCCTTCTGGCTCTACATTCTGGGCGAGCTGTATTTCGGCGCGATGAGCAATGCGGTGCGCGGACGCTCGCGGACCATCCGCTCGGGTTATTTCTGGCTCCGCCTGATCATGACGATCGGCTGGGCGATCTACCCGATTCTGCATTTCGTCGACGTGGTGATCGGTGTCGGCCACGCACCGAGCATCATCGTCCTGTACACCGTGGCGGACCTGGTGAACCTCATCACGCTCGCCCTGATCTACCTCGCCGTGGCCGGCAAGGAGCGGTACTGACGGCACGGCCGCAACCGCCGGACAGACACTGAATATGAACAAGAGGATCGGACCATGACTGGTGCAGACGCAATCGCCATTCTCATTCTGCTCACGATCGTCATAGCGATCGGGGTCTATCTGCTGCACTGGCTGTATCGCCACTCGTCGAAGAACCAGAGCTTCGTGCGCACCGGTGTCGGCGGCGAGCGTGTGGTGATGGGGGGCGGCGCATTCGTGTTGCCGATCATCCACGACGTCACCGTCGTGAACATGAACGCGGTACCCATTGAAATCCGGCGTGCAGGCGAGCACTCGCTGCTGACGAAAAACAAGATGCGCATCGACGTCGTCGCCGAATTCGATGTACGTGTCGTTCCCACCGAGGAAGGCGTTTCGACCGCAGCGCGCAGCCTGGGCGAACGGACCGCCAATCCGGCCGCGCTGCAGGAAGTCATCCAGGGGCGGTTCGTCGATGCCATGTCGGCTATCGCCGCGCGCCACTCCATGGAGGAAATCCACACCAATCGCCTCGACTACATGAAAGAGGTGACAGGCCTCGTCGAGGACACGCTGTCGAAGCATGGCCTCGAACTCGAGAACGCGTCGCTGACATCCCTCAACCAGTCGGACATCACGGTGTTCGATCCGCGCAACGCCTTCGATGCCGAGGGCCTGACCCAACTCACGGAACAGGTCGAGGCAGGGCGCCGGC
>CAZNHG010000566.1:0-1570 GCA_964572555.1 uncultured Devosiaceae bacterium
CACAGCGCAGCCTACTTGTAGAAGCCCTCGCGCAGATTGATGCCGTGCTCGACATAAACCTTCATCGCGCACAGCATGCCTGTCCAGCCCTCGCAATTGCCGAAGGATGCCTTGAGCCCCGCGGCGGTCTCGCGGAAACCTTCCTCGGTAATGCTGACCCGCGTGCGCGTATCACCGTCGAGCGGCTCGAAGCCTATCGTGACCGTGGTGTCGTAGGCGCCGCCCTCGTCGTCCTCGGGCGCCGCTTCCCATTGCAGGACGATCTCCTTGTCCTGCTCGACCTTCACCACCGTGACGGGAAACGCACCGGGGAAGTCGTGAAAGTCCCAGGTCACTGTCGCACCGGTTTCCAGCCGGCCCTTTGCGCCACCTGTGGTGAAATAGCCCGAGAGCTTGCCGGGATCGGCCACCGCCTCGAACACCTCGTGCACGGGCTTCGATATCCGCCCCGCCACGGTGAACTTGTATGCCATTTCTCGCACCTTTCCTTGTTTTTCGATCCATTATGTTATATTTATATAACATGTCAATGACCCAGGATTCGGACAGGATTTTCAAGGCGCTGGCGGACCACCGCCGTCGCGCCATCCTCGACGCGCTCAAAGACGAGCCGAAGACAACCGGTTCCTTGTGCGCGCTTTTTCCGAAACTGGACCGCTGCACGGTGATGCAGCACATGCGGGTACTGGAAGCGGCCGACCTCATCATTGCGGAGCGTCGGGGCCGCGAGCGCTGGAACTATCTGAACGCCATGCCGATCAAGCAGATCCACGACCGCTGGATTGGCGAGTACGCGCAGAACGCGGTGAGCATGATTTCAAGGCTGAAGACCGATCTGGAAGGATAAACCGGCAAGCTGTTCCGGCCCACGTCAATCTGCGCTATCAAGGGGTTGGCCGGAGCATTTGTCATTGTGATTCAACCACAACGGAGCTCCGGCCCGTCGACCTGAAAGCGTGCCAACTGCGAGCGAGGAAGAGCTTGATGCAGGACAGGACATACGCAACACCCCCGGCGGGTTTGCCGCCACAAACCGACCTGCTGACCGACCGAGCGGTGTTCACCCAGGGCTATGCGGTCATCCCCAGGGGCGTGATGCGCGACATCGTCACCAGCAACCTGCCGCATTGGGACAAGACCCGTGCCTGGGTTCTCGCACGCCCGCTTTCCGGATTCGCCGAAACCTTCGCACAAATGATCGTGGAGGTCGCGCCCAGCGGCGGCAGCGACAGTCCCGAGCCCGAGCCCATGGCGGAAGCCGTCCTGTTCGTGGTCGGCGGCACGCTGACCCTGACGTTGAACGGGCAGGCCCACGGCATGGAGCCGGGCGGCTATGCATTCGTACCCCCGGGCGCCGAGTGGGCCGTGCACAATGCCGGATCGGAACCGGTCACGTTTCACTGGGTGCGCAAGCGCTACGAGGCGGTCAGCGGCATCGATACGCCGCAGCCCTTCGTCGTCAACGAGGCCGATGTCGCGCCGTTGCCGATGCCGGATACCGAGGCCTGGGCCACCACGCGCTTTGTCGACCCGGGCGACATGCGCCACGACATGCATGTCAACATCGTCA
>CAZNHG010000567.1:0-668 GCA_964572555.1 uncultured Devosiaceae bacterium
CGGGGAGGCTGTGCACCACCTGGTCCGGCGCGCGCCGATCCACAAAGCATGCCGCCACCCGGTCGATCAGACCGATCGCCCGATCCGCGTGGCGCAGCAGCAGCGCGCCGCCATCGGAGCTCACCGCCCCGCCGTCGAACGCCGCCACCACGCGACGTCGCCCGAGGCCTTCAAACTCGAACTGCTCGGCGCTACACTCTGTCGGCATCGGACCCCGCGCCTGAATCTGGCAAGTGATTGATCCACAACCACTATTCCAGATTCTCGGGGCCGATGCACCTTCTTCTGTGAGATATCCGGGCTAAAGGGCTTCGGATTGCGCGTCGGCAAGAACCGCCGCACGTTCATCGTGCTCGTGGCCTCCGGCCGCCGCAAGAGCATCGGCACCTGGCCCTTGGTCTCCCTGGCCGACGCCCGGAAGGAAGCCCGGCGCATCCTGGCCGAGAAGCAGCTCGGGAGGGTCCGACCGACCCACACCGCCTTTGAGGACGCGGTGCGGGACTTTCTCGCCGAGAGCGAAGCCCGGAACCGGCCCCGGACCGTCGCTGACTACCGCCGACACCTCAAGGTGCACTTCCCGTTTGGCCGGCAGGCGGTCGCGGACGTGACGCCCCGGCAGCTCGCGCAGCGCCTCCGCGCGCTCGATGATCGGCCAGCGGAAAAGCACC
>CAZNHG010000567.1:678-1564 GCA_964572555.1 uncultured Devosiaceae bacterium
CCACTTGGGCGCGCGGGCGCAGAGCTCGAGCCCCCACGCCTTCACCGCCGCCCGGCGCTTCTTCAACTGGGCGCACCGCCAGCACCTTATTGATGCTTCGCCGATGGGCCGGATGGAGACGCCGCCCCTCTCGCGCCCCAGAGAGCGCGTGCTGACCGAAGACGAGCTCCGGCCTGTCTGGAATACTGCCAGGAGGGGAGAGACGACCTTCCACCGGATCGTGGCCCTGCTCATTTTGACCGGCGCCAGGCGCTCTGAAATTGCCTCGGTCCGCTGGGAGTGGATCGAGGAGGACTACATTGAATGGCCACCTGAAGCGACCAAGAACGGCCGCCGCCACCGCGTACCCATCGGCGAGATCGCACAGGGCATCCTCTCCAGCACGCCGCGCATCGAGGGCTGCCCTTACGTCTTCCCCGCTGCGCGGAAGCGCAGCGAGAAAACAACCGTCCACAACTCGTGGGGCAAGCCCAAAGCTGCGTTCGACAAAGAGTGCGGCGTCAAAAACTGGACCCTGCACGATCTCCGAAGAACCTATGCCAGCGGCATGCAACGGCTCGGCGTCCGGCTCGAAGTCACCGAAGCTCTCCTCAACCACGTGAGCGGCACGCAGTCCGGCATCGTCGGCGTGTACCACCGCTACGGCTGGGAGAAGGAGAAGCGCGAGGCGGTGTTGAAATGGGAGGCCCATCTGGATAGCCTCACCTAGCCCGCCGGGTATTGGCACACCGGCGCTCCGGGGCGCCCCGCACAAGGGAGCCTCGGAGATGTCCGATGAGCCGATCCTGGTAGACTTTCGCGGCCTACAGCGAATGGGCTGGGGGTACAGCAAGACGCACACCTATCGCCTGACTGACAAAGGTCGTTTCCCCAAGCCTTTCAAGCT
>CAZNHG010000568.1:0-1562 GCA_964572555.1 uncultured Devosiaceae bacterium
GTCGAGTGCCTTGATACCGCCTTGGGTCAGCGCAACGAACCCGCCGCGGCGGCGCGGCAGGATGGCGCCGATCAACTCGTCCATCGCGAGGGCTTCGTGGGTGTCGGACGTCAGGTCCGACCAATGCACGGCCGGTGCGAGAATATCGACCCAATAGAGCCGCTCATCGCGTGCACTCCAGACGGGCCCCTCCCCCAGGAATGCCGTTCCCGGAATCGCGCAGGTCACATCCTGACGCTCGGGACCGAGCGGGCGCGGTTTCGGGGAAATCGACATGCGGGGCTCTCCTGCGTACCCGGAGATCCGGCGGGCCGCCTCGATGAGATCGCGGCCGATCGGATGCAGCTGGTTCTGTGTCAGGCGATAGGACGGGCCGGTGACGCTGATAGCGCCCAGCGGGCGGCCCGAATGGTCAAGAATGGGGGCGGCAACCGAACTGACGCCCGGTGTCTGCTCGTCGACCGAAAGCGCGTAGCCGCGCGCCTTGGTGATATCGAGCTGGCGGCGCAGTTCTTCGACGTCGCGGATGGTGTTTGGCGTAAGAGCCTGCAGTTCCAATGCCGCCAGAAGTGCCGATTGCTCGGCCGGCGGCAGGTGAGCCAGGATCGCCTTGCCCGTTGCGCTGGCATGGCAATGCACGCGCGTGCCCACGCCGTTAGCCAGCCGGACCGGCTGCTGCGCCTCGCGCTGATCGACATAGATGACCGTCTGGCCCTCGAGAATGCCGAGGCGCACCGTTTCGTGCGTTGCATCGCGCACGCGCTCGAGTTCCGGTTCGGCTGCGCCGCGCAAATCGAACCGATCCCACACGATATGAGCCATTTCGAACAGGCGCATGCCGAGCACATAGCTCTGCTCGCGCTCGTCGATACGCACGAACCCGGAATCCACCAGCGTTGCCAGGATGCGATGGAGCGTACCCTTGGGCAGGCCGCTCTTCTTGGCGATATCGGTAAACTTGAGCGGCGACTCGGCGCGCGCAATCAGGTCGAGCACCTGTATACCCTTGCGCAGGACGCCGGTTCCCGGGCGCTCGGTCGCGGGCTGTTCAGCCTCCCCTTCGATGTCAGCGGCTTCGTTGTCGCTGGCGGTCATGTGCACGCTCTTTTCGTTGACGCATGGCGACAATCTGATATTTGGAACTAAGTGTCAATATATGGAACAAACTCGCTTCGCGCCGTCTAAGGAGCCGCCAAATGAAGATCGTCGACACCCAGCACTGGCTCGTTCAGATGCCCTTCAACGCCCCGATTTCCTGGGGCTCCGGGCGGCGCGACGGCGCGACCCGCCTGATCGTGCGGCTTGAAACCGATACCGGTTTGGTCGGCTGGGGCGAGACAATCTGCCTACTCGATGCGATCGAACCTGTGCTGAAAAACGTTGTCCTGCCCATTGCGCGCAACACGGCGCCGGGGGATGTGGAGGCGTTGCACCGGCATGTTCTGGGGGCGGGATATTACCATCACAAGCGCGCGGCGGTGATGGCAACGAGCGCGGTGGAAATGGCGATGTGGGACCTTAAGGGCAAGATGGCCGACTTGCCACTGCACCAGCTTTGGGGC
>CAZNHG010000569.1:0-1559 GCA_964572555.1 uncultured Devosiaceae bacterium
TATGACGAGAAGTCCGGCGCGACCGCGACGCACCATGCCGATGAGATCCTCGATTTCATCGCGGACAGGGGCTACGAGCTCGAATGGATCCTCGACACCCATCCGCATGCCGACCACTTCTCCGCCGCGCAATATCTCAAGGACAAGACCGGTGCCCCCACCGCGATCGGCGAGAAGGTGACCGACGTCCAGACGCTGTGGAAGGGGATCTACAACTGGCCCGATTTCCCGGCCGATGGTTCACAGTGGGACAAGCTGTTCGCCGACAAAGAGACCTTCAAGGTGGGCAATATCGATGCTTACGTGATGTACTCGCCCGGCCATACCCTGGCATCGATCACCTATGTGATCGGCGATGCCGCCTTCGTGCACGACACGCTTTTTATGCCCGACAGCGGCACCGCGCGGGCCGATTTCCCGGGCGGCAGTGCCAATGTACTGTGGAACTCGATCAAGGACATTCTCAAGCTGCCCGACGAAACGCGCATCTTTACCGGCCATGACTATCAGCCGGGCGGGCGCGAGCCGATGTGGGAATCAAGCGTTGCCGAGCAGAAAGCGCGGAACATCCACATGGCCAAGTGCAACGACGAGGCCGAGTACGTTGCGGTGCGAGAAGCACGTGACAAGACCCTGCCGATGCCCAAGCTGATCCTGCATGCCCTGCAGATCAATACCAATGCCGGACGCCTGCCCGAGCCAGAATCCAATGGCCGGCGCTACCTCAAGATCCCACTCGACGCCCTCGAGGGCGCGGCGTGGGATGTACATGAGACGCCGGAGACAACGATCCGATGCACCCAACAGGACGAGGCTGCAGGATGACCGAGACCAAGATGCCCCCAGAGGCGCAACAGATGCAGGACAATGCCGAGGAAGCCGCAGAGTTCCTCAAGGTCCTGTCCAATCCCGACCGCATGCAGGTGGTGTGCCGGCTGGTTTATGGCGAGCGCAGCGTGCGCGAGCTGGAGGACAGCCTGCACATCCGCCAGCCGGGCCTGTCGCAACAGCTCGCTACCTTGCGCGCGGCGGGGCTGATCGTCGCCCGCAAGGAAGGGCGCAAGGTCTATTACCGGCTTGCCGACGACCGCGTAAAGGTACTCATCGGCACGCTCTACGACATGTTCTGCGGGCGCTAATCGCCCGCCCGCTCCAGCACCGCCGGAACCGCGAGGCTCACTTGCCGGTCCCGGCCGGGTCCGTTCTATCGCACGAAGGATTTCATTCGGAACCATGACTGAGTTCACCCCCTTTATGTCCCTGTTCGGAGGCGCCCTGATCGGGCTCTCCGCCGTGCTTCTGATGGCCATTCATGGCCGCATCGCTGGTATGACCGGGATCGTTTCCGGTCTCTTGCACCCGCGAGACGGCAACCTGGCCTGGCGTGTGGCGTTCCTTGGCGGCGCCATTATCGCACCGCTCGCCCTTTCGCCCTTTCTCGGGAGCACCGAGTTGAGCGTGCCCTTCGCCAGCCCCGCGCCCACGCCGTTCCTCGTCGTCGGCGGGCTGATTGTCGGGGCCGGGGTTTATTTCGGGGCCGGCTGCACGTCCGGGCACGG
>CAZNHG010000570.1:0-1545 GCA_964572555.1 uncultured Devosiaceae bacterium
TCATGTCCATCACGCGCCGCCACACCACGCGCCGCGGGTCGAGCCGCGGCTCGCGGTCCCAGTGCAGGTGATTGTCGATCATCGCCGACAACAGGTTGTGGGCGCTGGTGATGGCGTGGAAATCGCCGTTGAAGTGCAGGTTGATGGCCTCCATGGGCAGAACCTGCGCGCGCCCGCCGCCGGTCGCCCCGCCCTTCATGCCGAAGCAGGGGCCGAGGGAGGGCTCGCGCAGGCACACCGCCGACCTGGCGCCGAGATAGTTGAGCCCGTCGTTGAGCCCCACGCTCGTCGTCGTCTTGCCTTCACCGGCCGGCGTCGGCGTGATGGCGGTCACCAGCACCAGCTTGCCGTCCGCCCGGTCCTTGATGGAGTCCATGAACTCGTGGGTGATCTTGGCCTTGTAGTGCCCGTGGGGCACCAGCCCCTCGGCGGGGACGCCCAGCTTCTGCTCGGCGAGCATCTGGATGGGCTGCATCGGTGCCGCCCGGGCGATCTCGATGTCCGGCGCGCCGGGACCGGGCAGGATTTCGGCCGGTGTCAGGGGCTTTTCCGAATGGTAGTTCATGGTTCAAATCTCCCGATGCGCGTGTGTCATCCCTTGGGGAAACGGGTTCATTCGCCCGCCTCTGCCGCCGGGAACTGCTGAAGGCTCTCGACCCAGTCCAGCGCGGTCTTCACCCCGCCGAACGTGTAGATGTGTATGCCCCGAATGAGGGTGTCGGGCGTTGCGGCCATGTGCGCCGCGATGTCGTCGACGAGCGGCTCGGGCGTCCAGCGGCCCAGAAGCTTCATGGCGCTGGGGCGGCTGGTCAGCACGCGCGCCGACGTGCCCACGCCGCAACGGAAGGCGAAATAGATCAGGCTCGAAAGCTTGGCCGGGCCGGGCACACCGACGCGCACCGGCAGGTCGACCCCCGCCGCGCGCAGCTCCGCGTCCCAGGTCTGCAAGGGTTCGGCATCGAACACGAACTGCGTGGTGATCCACATCTCGGTTCCGGTCTCGCGCGCATAGGCGGACTTGGTCCCGAGCGCCGCGATCAATTCGTCCGCATCGGCGTGCGGATGGCCTTCGGGGTGGCCGGCGACCGCGAGGCGGCTGACGCCGTGTTTTTCAAGAAGGCCCGTATCGAGGACCTGCATCGTGTTGTCGAAGGGGCCGGCGGGCGTGTCGAGGTCCCCGGCGATCAGCAGAAAGGCGTCCGCGCCGGCCTCGACATAGCGCGCGAGATCGCGGTCGAGTTCGTCGCGGCTCGTCAGTGCCCGCGCGGCCAGATGCGGTACGGGACGCAGCCCCATCGCCGCCAGCTTGCGGCAGGCATCGAGATTGTCGGCAAAGGCCGCCCCGCTCAGAAACGGCAGATAGACGCGCCGGCCCGGGACCAGTTGTTGGAGCGGGGTGTCCGGCGCGTCGAGGGCGTGGGGGGCCACCTCCATCGAAAACGAGGCGGCAAGGCCGGCGCGGGCCGCGTCGGCATTTCCGGCCCGAAAGTCTTCATCATGGTATGCGGTCATCATGTTCATGACGGTGTCCTCCGGGCCGGGTGC
>CAZNHG010000571.1:0-1544 GCA_964572555.1 uncultured Devosiaceae bacterium
GCCGGGCTCGTGCTGCTGGTGGCGATGATCGGGGCCATCGTGCTGACCTTGCGGCACAAGCCGAACGTCAAGCGCCAGGATATTTCCGCGCAGGTTGCGCGCACACCCGAGACATCCGTGAGCCTGGCCAAGGTCAAGAGCGGACGAGGGCTTTAAGGGGGTACTGATGACACCGGACATCGGGCTCGGTCACTTCCTGACCGTCGGCGCCATACTGTTCACGCTCGGGGTGTTCGGGATTTTCCTGAACCGCAAGAACGTCATCATCATCCTGATGTCGATCGAGCTGATCCTTTTGGCCGTGAACATCAATTTCGTTGCGTTCTCGGCGCATCTGGGCGATCTGGCCGGCCAGGTCTTCGCCCTGCTGGTGCTGACCGTCGCCGCCGCGGAGGCGGCCATCGGGCTGGCCATTCTCGTGATCTTCTTCCGCAACCGCGGCTCGATTGCGGTTGACGACGTCAACATGATGAAGGGCTAGGACGGATGATCCAGGCAATCGTCTTCTTCCCCCTCATCGGGGCGCTCGTTGCGGGTCTGTTCGGCCGTGTGATCGGCCACAGGTCCGCCGAGATCACCACCTCCGTCCTGCTCGTCATCGCCGCGATCCTGTCGTGGATCGTGTTCCTTCAGGTCGGCTTCGGCGGCGGCGAAGCGGCCGCCGAGGGCGGCGAGGCCGCCGCGCATGCCGAGGTGATGAAGGTCGAGGTGATGCGCTGGATTCAGTCCGGCGATCTCGACCTGCGCTGGGTATTGCGCGTCGATACGCTGACTGCCGTCATGCTGGTCGTGGTGACCACCGTGTCCAGCCTGGTGCACGTCTATTCCATCGGCTACATGCACGACGATCCGCACCGCGCGCGCTTCTTCGCCTATCTGTCGCTGTTCACCTTTGCCATGCTGATGCTGGTGACCGCCGACAACTTCCTGCAGATGTTCTTCGGCTGGGAGGGCGTCGGCCTCGCCTCGTACCTGCTCATCGGCTTCTGGTATCACAAGCCCTCGGCCAACGCCGCGGCCATCAAGGCGTTCGTCGTCAACCGCGTGGGCGATTTCGGGTTCGCCCTGGGCATCTTCGGCGCCTTCGCCGTTCTCGGTCACATCGATTTCGACGGCGCCTTCCATGCCGTGAGCGAGCACAGCGACGACACCCTCAACTTCCTGTGGGGCGACTGGCATGCCATGACCGTCGTGTGCCTGCTGCTGTTCATGGGCGCCATGGGCAAGTCCGCGCAGTTCCTGCTGCACACCTGGCTGCCCGACGCCATGGAAGGCCCCACGCCCGTCTCGGCGCTGATCCATGCCGCGACCATGGTGACGGCGGGCGTGTTCATGGTCGCGCGCCTCTCGCCGCTGTTCGAGCTCGCGCCCTATGCGCTTACCTTCGTCGCCTTCATCGGAGCGACCAGCGCCTTCTTCGCCGCCACCGCCGCCGTGGTGCAGACCGACATCAAGCGCGTCATCGCCTATTCGACCTGCTCGCAGCTCGGCTACATGTTCGCCGCCGCCGGCGTCGGCGCCTACGAGGCGGCGATGTTCCACCT
>CAZNHG010000572.1:0-1538 GCA_964572555.1 uncultured Devosiaceae bacterium
GCCGGATCGGTTCATTCTCGATCCAATCCATCAAATGCCGGGACTGAACACCTAGCATTACAGTTGCGGTTTTGCTTTGAGCTGCGCCTGTTGTGCAGCGGCTTGGTGTGCCCGTCGCCAGAGCGACCATGCGATGACATGTGCAGGATGAATGCGTTGTCGAGCGAGACGCATGGCGATGCGCCGGATTTCCTGCATTGACCAGCGGATCAGTGGCGGGTTCTGGATAGTGTCGGGCTCATTGTGCTTTTTGGGGGCGGCGCGGTATTGGCGTGATGGCGGATGGTGGCCATCATGGCGAAGGCGAGCATGACCAGCGAGACGTGGCGATGCCAACCGTGCCAGGATCGGGTCTCGTTGTGATCGAGACCGAGCTCGTTTTTAGCGGTTTCAAAACTGTCCTCGATAGCCCAGCGATGGCCTTCGACCTTGACCAGCGTTTCGACAGGGGTGTCCATTGGGCACCATGTGGAGAAGAAGGCGAGATCGCCGTCGGCGATGTTGCGGCGGACCAGCAATCCGCGCGTCCAGATGCCGGCGAAGGCATCGTCGTAATCACCGGCATCGAGATCCGCCAGGTCGATATAGGCCCAGTCGTGAAGCCGTTCGCCCTTGGTTCCATCACCACAGGACAGACGCCGCCATGCGGCTTCCGGCAAGCTCTCGGCGATGTCCTTGGCGGTGCCGGCAATGGCTTGCGGTTTTGCCCATGAGCGAAAGGGATGATTGGCATTCACCCCCAGCACATAGCCCTTGCCGGCGCGCCGCAATGTCATCTCGATATCTCCGACGCCATAGACGCTGTCGGCTGCCACCCAGGAAAACGGCACGTGTGCGCCGATGGCGCGTTCGATCATGGCACGGGCGATCGCAGGCTTGGTGGCAAAACCGATACTGTCCGGCACATGCGTCCTGGCCAGCCGGGCCGGATCGTTTGTCCAGGACTTGGGCAGATAGAGTGCCCGGTCGATGAAAGCGTGACCATGACGCGAAACATAGGAAGCAAAAACACCGATCTGGCAGTTGGTGATCTTGCCCGCCGACCCCGTATACTGCCGCGCCACACCGCAGGATGCCTTGCCCTGCTTGAGAAAGCCGGTCTCGTCGATCACCAGGACTGCGTCAGGGTCGGCCAGCGTCTCGAGCGCGTAGTCGCGCACAATGTCGCGCAGCGCATCGGCGTCCCACAGGCCACGCCCCAGAATGGCTTGTTGTCTCCAGGGGCCGGGATCCCCGGCTGCCTCGGCCCGCATCCAGCCCGTCTTGCGGCGCTCCTCGCCAAGCAATCCATCCACAAACCGCTCCGCCGAAATCGCCATTCGTTCCTGGCGGAACAGTGGTCGCATCCGCGCCTTGATATCCCGCAATGAAGACGCCCAAAGCTCAAGCGTCGCCTCAATCGATGCACCCGTCATCCATGACCTCCGAATCATGGTGACCCATGGATTCAGAACTCCGATGAAACCGCAACTGTAATGCTAGACCCGACCAAGGCTCCGCTTCAGATCGCCGAGGCGCTGGACGCCGGTCACATGCAG
>CAZNHG010000573.1:0-1537 GCA_964572555.1 uncultured Devosiaceae bacterium
GGGGGTAACTCCTCAACGCGCAAAGGTCGGATTAATAGTCGTTGGATTGGCTGAAGGCGCGCGCCAGCTCGGTCTGACCGGCGGTCAGACCGCAGTCCACGGGCAGGCAGACCCCGGTAATGGCTGCGGCGCGAGAACTGACGAGAAAACTCACCGCGCTGGCTACGTCGTCGCTCGCCGCAATCCGCTGGAGCGGGTACCAGCGCTTGATTTCGGTGAAGATGTCCGGATTGGCGGCCGCGCGGGCCTGCCAGGCCTGGGTCTGCACCGAGCCCGGTGCGATCGCGTTGGCACGGATGCCGAACTTGCCGTATTCGACGGCCACGGACTTGGTGAAGCGGATCAATCCGGCCTTGGCGGCGCTGTAGCCGGGGTGGCCATAAACGCCGAGCCCGTTGACCGAGGCGATGTTGATCAACGCGCCCCCGCTCACCTTGAGATCTTCGGCAACCTGCTTGAAGCAGACGAACGCCGCCTCGAGATTGAGTGCGAGATCGCGTTGCCAGTCGGCGATTTCGGTCGCGTTGACGGAGGCGCCCGTGACTCCGCCAGCGTTATTGACCAGCGCGGAGACCGCGCCGAGCCCGCGAGCGGCCTCGGCCATCGAAGCGACGGATGCGGGATTGGTAACGTCAGTTCGAATGCCGGCACTGTCGGTGCCTGCCTTTGCGCGCACGGCTTCCGCCGTCACCTCGGCTGCCTCGGCGTCGATGTCCGCTGCCAGCACGGCAAAACCGTCGGCTCCGAGCGCCAGTGCGATGGCCCGGCCGATGTCTCCGCCCGCCCCGGTCACGATTGCGACGGAAGGCTTGCGCGCCGCGTCAGTCACCCAGCGCCTCCCTGTCATCCTCGTCGCGGAAGCTCACCACCTGATGCTTGATGCGCCGCAGCGTCTCGCTGGCCGTGCTCTCCAGGCGCAAGGCCACCATGGTTGCCAAGATGTCGACCATTGCCAGGAAGGCGAAGCGTACGGCTGTGGGCTTGAGGATGTTGGAGCCTTCGGGCAGATCGATGGGCAGAACAATGTCGGCCGCGCCCGCCACCAGGCTTTCCGGGCGCGTGATCGCTACCGTGTAGACCTTGTAGTCGCGCGCCGCTTCCATCGCCCGCACCATCTCCGTGTTGCGCCCGGAAAGTGACGAGGCAACGAGAACATCGCTTGGCTTGGCGGCGGCGGCGAGCATGAGCTGCATACCGTGATCGGACGTCGCGGTCACACGCAGGCCCAGCCGGAACAGCCGGTTCTGGATCTCGGAGGCAATCATCGAGGAGTTGCCGCCCGAGCCGAACGCATAGACCATCGAGGCGTTGGCAACGTGCTCGACCACCTCCTCGATCACCCCCGTGTCGAGCCCGCCGTGCAGCGTGTAGAGCGCCGTCTGGGCGCGCGTGATGATGGTCTCGGCCACATCGTCGGCGCCGAGCCTTTGCTCCTCGGGCTGGAGATAGCGCGAACCGACATAAGTCGTCTGCGCAAGGCGTACCTTGAATTCCGAAAAGCTCTGGCAGCCGAGCCGGCGGCAGAAGCGCGTCACGG
>CAZNHG010000574.1:0-1535 GCA_964572555.1 uncultured Devosiaceae bacterium
GCGGTTCGGTTCCTCGAAGGGGAAGTACTGCGCCGCCCACATCTGGTGCTGGCCCACCTCGGTGGTGATGTAGACATTCCTGTCCTTCACGGCAGAGGCCAGCCGCTCGATGGCATATTGCGGCTTGATGACCTCGTCGGAGGGCTTGTAGGTCAGCGACTTCACCGACCGCCACGTCTCGATCTGGTCCCACCACGGCTTCAGCGCCTCGGCGCGCGACTCGTTGGTCTTCGAGCGCCACACCCGGATCATCTCGCCGAGCACATGCGCACAATCGCCGACGATCGGCAGGTCGATCCGCACGTTCTTGTTGATCGAGGAAGGATCGATATCGACGTGGACCTTGGTGGAATTCGGCGAGAACGCGTCGATCCGTCCGGTGATGCGGTCGTCGAACCGCGCCCCGATATTGATCATCAGGTCGCAGTCGTGCATCGCCATGTTGGACTCGTAGGTCCCGTGCATGCCCAGCATGCCCATCCACTGCGGGTTCGAGGCGGGAAACGCCCCAAGCCCCATCAATGTCGAGGTCACCGGAAACCCGGTCAGCTCCGCCAGCTCGCGCAGGTGACGGGATGCCTCCGGCCCGGCGTTGATAACCCCGCCGCCGGTGTAGAAGATCGGCTTCTGCGCCCGCAGCATCAGGTCCACGGCGGCCTCTATGGCGGCGGCGTCGCCCTCCACCTGCGGCTGATAGCTCTTGTGGCTGGTCACGTTCGCCGGCTTCACGTAGTCACCCAGCGCGAACTGGATATCCTTCGGGATATCGACCACGACGGGCCCCGGCCGCCCCGACCCGGCGATATAGAACGCCTCGTGCAGGATGCGCGGCAAATCCTCGATGCTCTTGACCAGGTAGTTGTGCTTGGTGCAGTTGCGCGTGATGCCGACCGTATCGCACTCCTGAAAGGCATCCGAGCCGATCAGCGAGGTCGCCACCTGTCCGGTGAGGCACACCATCGGGATCGAATCCATGAGCGCGTCCTGCAGCCCCGTAACGGTGTTGGTCGCGCCCGGCCCCGACGTCACCATGATCACACCGACCTTGCCCGTCGAGCGCGCATAGCCTTCGGCCATGTGCGCCGCGCCCTGCTCGTGCCGGACCAGGATATGCTCAATCTGGTCCTGCTGGAACAGCGCATCGTACATAGGCAGAACCGCACCGCCGGGATACCCGAATATGTGCTCCACCTCCTGGTCCTGTAAGGCCCGGATCACCATTTCCGCGCCCGTCATTCGCTCGGCCATCTCGCCGTCTCCTCTTAGAGCGTTCCCGACCCGAGGTGCCACCACCTCTTTTTGCGAGAACGCGACCACTCACACATTGCCCGGCGCCCAGCCGCCGGAACGTTTTCGCGTTGTTTCCCAGAGCGCGTCCAGAAAAAGTGGTACCCACTTCTTCGGTTCGGACGCGCGACCACTCAAGGGACTTTTTTATCGGCAAGAGTCGTTCAGCCAATAAAAAAGGCCCCCGAGGGAGCCTTGCATGCGCACCGTCACCCGCGGGACCCGTTATCCCGCGACGCCGATGCGCT
>CAZNHG010000575.1:0-313 GCA_964572555.1 uncultured Devosiaceae bacterium
CTGTTCCAGCCCTTCCGCGACTTCGAGGGCATGCCCGAGCCCCAGCGCGCCCGCGCCTTCGAGCGGGCACGGCGCAAGTTCGACCTCATGGGCGAACTCGGAGCCGAGTTGATGCTGGTGTGCTCCAACGTCTCGCCGCAGGCGCTGGGCGGCATCGAGCGGGCCGCCGCCGACTTCGCCGAGCTGGGCGGCATCGCGAGGGAACACGGCATCCGCGTGGGCTACGAGGCCCTGGCCTGGGGACGCTACATCAACGATCACCGCGATGCCTGGGAGGTGGTCCGGCGTGCCGGCCATCCGGCGATCGGCCTGG
>CAZNHG010000575.1:323-1527 GCA_964572555.1 uncultured Devosiaceae bacterium
TGGTGCGCCGGGCCGACCACCCCAATGTCGGGCTGATCCTCGACAGCTTCCACAGCCTGGCGCGCGGCATCGCATCCGACAGCATCCGCGCCATTCCCGGCGACCGCATCTTCTTCGTCCAGCTCGCCGACGCCCCGAGGATCGACATGGACCTTTTGTACTGGTCCCGGCACTTCCGCAACATGCCCGGCCAGGGCGATCTCGACGTCGCCGGCTTCATGCAGGCGGTCGCGGCCACCGGCTATGACGGCACGGTGTCGCTGGAAATCTTCAACGACGAGTTCCGCGGCGGCTCGCCGCGCATGATCTCGCTCGACGGTCACCGCTCCCTGACCAACCTCATGGACCATGTGCGCCGCCAGGAGCCGGGCCTTCAGATCAGCGTGCCCGACATGCCCGAGCGCGCCAATGCCCGCGGCATCGAGTTCATCGAGTTCGCTGCCGACGAGACCGAGGCGGAAACCCTCGGGGTCCTGCTTCACACGCTGGGGTTCGAGCGCGCCGGCCGCCACGTTTCCAAGGACGTCACGCTCTGGCGCCAGGGCACCATCAACATCCTGATCAACACCGAGCGCGAGGGCTTCGCGCATTCCACCTACCTGGTGCGCGGCACCAATGTGTGCGACATCGGGCTCAAGGTCGACGATGCCGCCGCGGTCATCGCCCGGGCGCGGGCGCTCGGCAGCGCCCCCTTCGAGCAGCCGGTGGGTCCGGGCGAACTCAAGATCCCCGCCATTCGCGGCGTGGGCTCGGGCATCATCCACTTCGTCGACGACAAGACCGAACTCGGCGATTTGTGGCAGATCGACTTCACGGGCACCGCCGACACCGCCCCACCGGCCGATGGCGGGCTGGTGCGCATCGATCACCTCGCCCAGACCATGGACTACGAGGAGATGCTGAGCTGGGTGTTGTTCTACACGGCGCTGTTCCAAACCCACAAGCTGGCCATGGTGGACGTGGCCGATCCCGGCGGGCTGGTGCGCAGCCAGGCGATCGAGAGTGACGACGGCGGACTGCGTGTCACCCTCAACGGTGCCGAGAACCGCCGCACGCTCGCCGGGCATTTCGTGGCGCAGAACTTCGGCTCGGCCGTCCAGCACCTGGCGTTCGCCACCAACGACATCTTCGCCACCCTCGACGCCCTTGCCGGCAACGGCTTCGCCCCGCTGCCCATGCCGGGCAACTACTATGACGACCTCGA
>CAZNHG010000576.1:0-1523 GCA_964572555.1 uncultured Devosiaceae bacterium
CCGCCTCCTGCAGCGCGAAGAACATCGCGGTTTCCGCGTAGTCGACACCGACCGGCATGTCGAACATGCCCGCTTTGCGGATCAATTCGGCAATGTCATTGGCGTATTTCTGGATCAGCCCGAACGAGGGCGGAATCGTGCCGCGCATGCCGGTGACGCCTGCGAGCATCCTTTCAGGGTCAAGCCAGTCGCAATATTCGCGATGGTGGACCGCGGCGGAGCCGAAGTCCCACACATAAGGCTGCTCGTCTCCGGTCAGAAGGCAGAACCGACACAGCTTGTCGCGTTCCCATTCACCGATCTTGGTTCCCGAGACGTAACGGATGTTGTTGACGTCAAAGAGCAGGAGCGAACCGCAACCCGACTGCTCGAGCGCCTGCTTGGCCCGGCTCATACGGTACCGCCGCAGGCGGTCGTGATCGACGCGCCGCTCGAAGTCCACCGAGTTGTGACCCCAGGCGGGAATGTGCTTGTCCCAGCGCCAGTTCGGGTCAATGTCGCCAGGCTGCAGGATACGGGGATTGAGGGCCGTGGTATTCATGCGTGCCTCCCTTGCGCGCCGTCCGGGCGCTCTCTCTCGGATTGAAATTTCTCGTGCCGGAAGCGGCGGCAGCGCGGTTACTGAATCACCCAGCCACCATCGATCTGGATCATTTGGCCGGTCATGTAGTCGCTCTCGTGGCTGACCAGGAATGCGGCGGTACCCTTCACGTCGTCGGGGAAGGAGAGTTTTTTCATCGTGGTCAGTGTTTTGGCCACGTGCTCCATCGACTGGCCTTCCTCCTCGAACATGCCGATCTCCACGAGGTCCTTGTCGAGTTGTTTCCAGAGCTCGGTGCGCACGATTCCCGGTGCGTAGCCGTTCACGGTGATGTTGTGTTCCCAAAGCGTCTTTGCGCCGCAATGGGTCAGCGCAAGGCAGGCATATTTCGAGCAGCAATAGACCGTCACGTCGTAAAGAGGTGTTCGCGAGGCGACCGAGCCGACATTGATCAGCTTGTAGACATGCTCCTGCGGCCCCTGGGCGATCATCTGCTTGGCCACTTCCTGCATGCCGAGCCACATCGCCTTGGTATTCACGCCCATGATCGTGTCCCAGTTGGCCTCATCGATTTCCATGAAGAAGCGCGGCTTGTTGACCCCGGCGTTGAACAGCCCGACGTTGATCATGCCGAATGCATCCACGGTTGCCTGTACGGCGGCGGTGTTGTCGGCACGGCTTGTGACGTCGAGTTCGACCGCGATCGCCTTGCCGTTTCCCGCCTGGTTGATTCTGTCGGCCACCTCCTGCGCACCATCGATATTGATGTCACCAAGGCAGACATTGGCCCCCTGTTCGGCGAAGTGCTCGGCATTGGTTGCGCCCATGCCCTGGGCGGCGCCCGTGATCAGGACGTTCTTTCCCTTCAACCGATTGGGGTCCATCATCTCCTCCCTCGAAATGGCTAGTCTTGTCGTTGTCGTAGTGTCTGTTCTGCGCGGGCCTGCGTGTGCGCCAGTGCTTCCCGGGGGCTGCATAGGCC
>CAZNHG010000577.1:0-1089 GCA_964572555.1 uncultured Devosiaceae bacterium
CCTGGCAGACCCGCCAGATTTCCACTGAGACCTTTGCGGTGATGGAAAGCTGGATCACGGCCTGTGTTCTCTACGTCGTTGCCTGCACCGCCATCTCCTACATGCTCACCTATATCGAGCGAAAAATGAGGATACCGGGCTAAATGTGGTCATTTCTGAACCTCACCGAGTTCGCGGACGCGCTGGAAACCTCGTTCCCGTTGCTTTTGAGTGGCTTTGGCACGACGATCGAGGCGGCGCTTTATTCGATTGCCCTGGGGACGATCGTCGGCGTGCTATTGGGGCTCGCGCTTGTTTATGGCGGACGCACGGCCCGCTTCCTGATCCGCATGTATGTCGATATCGCCCGCGGAATTCCCGGGCTTGTTGCCATCTTCACAGTCTACTATTTCGTCAACCAGGCCTATGCCGGGCTGATGGGTTATCAGCTTTCCGCGCTTACCTGCGGCGTCATCGCGCTGGCGGTGCATGGCAGTGCACAGATCGCCGAGATGACACGCGGTGCCATTCAGTCGCTCTCACGGGGGCAGACCGAGGCGGGCAAGGCCATCGGGCTCACATTCGTGCAGATCCAGCTCTACATCATCTTCCCCCAGGCGGTGCGTCAGATCCTGCCGACCTGGGTCACCTCAGCAGGCGAGGTGGTCAAGGGCACAACGCTCCTGTCGTTGATCTCGGTGCCCGAGCTCTTCGTCGCGACCAAGGAATCGGCATCCAGGGAGTACATGTACTTCGAGTTCTACGTCTTCTCGATGATTGTCTACTTCCTTGTCATCTATGGCATCGAGATCTTCGGGCGCCGGCTCGAGGCCAAATTCGCAAAGTACTGAACCAGCGGAGTCTGACTGAAAATGCAACATGTTCTCAGCGTCGAGGACCTCCACAAGAACTTCGGCGACGTCGAGGTTCTCAAGGGTATCGACCTATCCGTTGATCAGGGCGACGTCGTCTCGGTGATCGGCTCCAGCGGTTCGGGCAAGACCACTTTCCTGCGCTGCATCAACATGCTCGAGGAGTTCCACTCCGGTCATATCCGGATCGATGGCGAGGAGATCGGCTATCGTCAGAGCAGTGGAAAGCGCAAGAGAC
>CAZNHG010000577.1:1099-1520 GCA_964572555.1 uncultured Devosiaceae bacterium
ACTGGGTGAGCGCGAAATCGCACGACAACGCGCCAAGACCGGAATGGTCTTCCAGACCTTCAACCTGTTTCCCCACCTCACGGCACGCGACAATGTCGCGCTCGGCCTGATCAAGGTAAAGCGCAAGCCGCGCGAGGAGGCGCACAGCCTCGCAAATCAGTGGCTCGAGCGTGTTGGTTTGAGCGAACAGACCAATCGGTACCCGGCCGAGTTGTCCGGGGGGCAGCAGCAGCGTGTAGGCATCGCACGGGCAATTGCCATGAACCCCACGCTTATGCTGTTCGACGAGGCGACCTCCGCGCTCGATCCCGAACTGGTCGGTGAGGTTCTCGAGGTCATCGGCGACTTGGCGAGGGAAGGCATGACCATGGTGGTTGTCACCCACGAGATGCAGTTTGCTCGAGAGGTTTCGAGTAACGTG
>CAZNHG010000578.1:0-1519 GCA_964572555.1 uncultured Devosiaceae bacterium
GTGATCTCATGATCAAAGCCGAATCAGCTCTCCTGATTCGGCTTTTATGTCGTGTATAGTGGAGGGCGAAGAGTAGAATACGCCTCGATCGCAAGCTCATTCGGTTGAACACATCCTATCGAGTCTATAATGCAAATGAACGATCCCACCTTGATAATCACTTTGATCGAGGTACTGATATGCCACGTACAATCAACCACTTCGTGAACGGAGAAGAGAAGACAGGCCAAGGCACGCGTACCAGCCAGGTGTTCAATCCCGCAACCGGTGAACAGACCGGCACCGTGCTACTGGCAACCACCGAGGAAGTACATGACGTCGTCGCGGTTGCCAAGCAGGCCTTCCCCGCCTGGTCCACCACCCCCCCGCTACGACGCGCCCGCATCCTCAACCGCTTCCTGGGCATTCTGGAAGAACGCATCGACGACCTGGCGGCCGTGATTACCGCCGAGCACGGCAAGGTACTCTCCGATGCCAAAGGCGAAATTCAGCGCGGCATGGAAGTCGTCGAATTCGCCGTGGGTGCGCCGCAACTGCTCAAGGGCGATGTCACCGAGAACGTCGGCACCCGAGTCGACAGCCATGCGTTGCGGCAGCCACTGGGCATCGTCGCCGGCATCACCCCTTTCAACTTCCCCGTCATGGTGCCGATGTGGATGTTCCCGGTTGCCCTGGCCTGTGGCAACTGCTTCATCCTGAAACCTTCGGAGCGAGACCCCTCGGCGTCCCTGCTGATCGCCGAGTGGCTGAAGGAAGCGGGTTTGCCCGATGGGGTTTTCAGTGTCGTTCAGGGCGACAAGGAATCCGTCGACGCCCTGCTGACCGATCCGGACATCGCCGCCGTCAGCTTCGTCGGCTCGACACCCATCGCCCGCTACATTTACGAAACCGCGGCACGCACCGGCAAGCGCTGCCAGGCACTGGGGGGCGCCAAAAACCACATGATCATCATGCCGGACGCCGATCTCGACCAGGCTGTCGATGCGCTCATGGGGGCGGCCTACGGCTCGGCCGGCGAGCGCTGCATGGCGATTTCGGTCGCGGTTCCCGTTGGCGAGGCAACCGCCGACGCCCTGGTCGCCAAGCTCGAAGCCAAGGTACGAGAGCTCAATGTTGGACCGGGCACCGACGCCACCTCGGATATGGGCCCGCTGGTGACGCGCGAGCACCTCGAGCGGGTGCGCGGCTATATTGCCTCTGGGGTAGAGGAAGGCGCCACGCTGATCGTCGATGGCCGGGAACTCAAGGCACCGGGACACGAAAACGGCTACTTCATCGGCGGCACCCTGTTCGATCAGGTCACGACCGATATGAAGATCTACAAGGAAGAGATTTTTGGGCCGGTACTTGCCGTGGCACGAGCAGATTCGTACGACACCGCCGCACGCTGGATCAACGAGCATGAGTTCGGTAACGGCACTGCGATCTTCACCCGCGACGGCGATGCGGCCCGTGAGTTTGCCCACCAGATTCAGGTCGGTATGGTCGGCATCAATGTGCCGATTCCAGTACCGATGGC
>CAZNHG010000579.1:0-1517 GCA_964572555.1 uncultured Devosiaceae bacterium
AGCGGTGCGGGCGACGCCATCAAGGGTATCCTGGGCACCACCAACTGGAACTGGTCGCTGCAGGACGAAGGCTCGCAGGCCTTCGTGAAGTCCTTCGGCGCCGAGTATGGCTTCCCGCCCAGCCAGGCGGCCCATACGTGCTATTGCCAGACCCTGCTTTATGCCAACGCCTGCGAGATGGCCGGAACCTTCTATCCGCCCGAGGTCATCAAGCAGCTCGAAGGCTTCGAGTTCGACGGCCTGGGCAATGGTCCGACGACCTATCGTGCCGACGACCATCAGTGCTTCAAGGACGTCCTTGTCGTGCGCGGCAAGGAAGAGCCGACCTCGCAGTTCGACCTTCTCGAGGTTGTCCAGCAGGTGCCGCGCGCGCAGGTCGAGTACGATGCCTCGATCTTCGGCGGCGAACTCGGTCCCTACGAGCCGGCTTCGGTCTGCTAGTTCCGATGAAACCGGAGCCGGCCGGCCTTTGCGCCGGCCGGCTCTGTCCGGCATGGCGGCCCGGAAGCGTGCATGGTGAGCGCTGACCGGGTGTGGTTGGAGGCCACGTTATGGATGCCATTTTTCTTCAGTTCCTGAACGGTCTCGACAAGGGCGGCGCCTACGCGCTGATCGCGTTGGGCCTCACTCTCGTTTTCGGCACGCTGGGCGTCGTCAATTTCGCCCACGGCGCGTTGTTCATGCTCGGCGCCTTCTGCGCCGTCACGCTGCGCGAGCTGATCACGCTCGAGCACGTGACCCTGAGCGAGACGGAAACGACACCCTGGGGCTCGGCCGTCGAGATACGGGAACCCTATGTCGTCAACTGGTTCGGCGATGCCGGCCACATTATCATCGATTACTCGGTTCCCCTGTCGATCCTTCTGGCCATACCGATCATGCTGATCATCGGCGTGGCGATGGAGCGCGGGATCATCAAGCATTTCTACCGCCGCCCCCACGCCGAGCAGATCCTGGTCACCTTCGGCATGGCGATCGTGCTGCAGGAGGTCATCAAGGCGGTCTTCGGCGCCAATCCCATTCCCCAGCCCATGCCGGAAGCCCTCGCCGGCGCGGCGGACATCGGCGCCTGGCTGGGCATGACGCCGAACGTGCTCGTCTATCCCTGGTGGCGGCTGGTCTACTTCCTGTTCTCCGCCGCCGTGCTGGGTGGGGTCTTTGCCTTCCTGCACTTCACCACCTTCGGCATGGTTGTGCGCGCAGGCATGTATGACCGCGAAACCGTCCGGCTTCTGGGCATCAATATCGACCGGCGCTTCACCATCATGTTCGGACTTGCGGCAATCGTCGCCGGGCTCGCCGGCGTCATGTATACGCCGCTCCTGCCACCCAGTTTCCATCTGGGCATGGACTTCCTCGTGCTCAGTTTCGTTGTCGTGGTGGTCGGCGGCATGGGCTCACTGCCCGGTGCGGTGCTGGCCGGGTTCCTGCTCGGAATCCTGCAGAGCTTCGCCTCGATGAACCAGATCAAGGATCTCATTCCCAAGTTCGTCCTTCCAGCCGGAGTTGCCAGAGTG
>CAZNHG010000580.1:0-1512 GCA_964572555.1 uncultured Devosiaceae bacterium
ACAAGGGTGAGGATTGGCGACGTGTCGAACCGACCGTCAAGCCAGTAGCCCCCGAGAGTCGCCAGCCCAATGCTCCCAACGATAAACCAGCCGATGCCGCTGACCTTCGCCAAGAGCAGGGCAGTCTCGCCCCATTCACCTGATTTCCGCCCTTTGCCGCCATCATCATCCGGCCTGGATGACGGTCTTTGCTCGGGGCTTGGAGTCAAGGTTTCACCCTGCTGCAAACGCGATTGTGGACTTTATCACAAATCGATGCGAAGGCAACCCAAAATGGGCCCTATTTCTGACCGCCACAGGCTGCGCCAACCGGGTGGTCAGTCGTCCTTCTTTTCGCCGCCCGATTCCTGGTCGTTCTCACCGAGCCCGCCCATGTCCAGCGATTCGATGAAGTCCTCAAACGCAGAAAGACGCTCGCGCTCTTCACGTCCCAATGGCTTGGGGGTATCAGGTGACGCAGAGGAAGGCTCTTCATCCGACTCAGATCCCACCATGGCGGCGCCAGTATCCCGGTCTATCTGCACGCCGGCCTTCTCCAACACCTCGTCCTCAGCGAATATCGGCACCTTGGCGCGCACTGCCAACGCCAGCGCGTCCGATGGGCGCGCATCCACTTCCAGCTTCTGCTCGCCGAGGTTGACTATCACTACTGCGTAGAAGGTGTCGTGGTCGAGCCGAGAAACAATGACATGGTCCACGGTGCCGCCGAGCTGGCCAACCATGTTGTAAAGCAAATCGTGCGTGAGCGGCCGCGGCACGGAGACATCATGCAGTCGCACTGCGATGGCCTCTGCCTCTGATGGCCCAATCCAGATCGGGATGTACTTGTCACCCTCCTTCTGCTTGAGGATGACGACCCGCTGATAGTTGACCACGTTGGCGCGGATGCTGTCGATTTCCATCTCTTGCATTGGAAACAGCCTCCAGCCAATGGTGGCGATGGGAGTTAAGGGGCGCCCCGATTCATACCGGGATTACGTTCCGCCCATCTGCCCGTAGCTTATGCCCGGCCCCCTTGACAGTCAACGAGGGTCGATCACGCCGACGTACCGTCTGAAAGCGTCCCGGAGCGGTCCACCGCCACGCGTGCATTCATTCGCCGCTCCAATTCCCTGCGCACAACCATCATGCGCCGGCCGCACGTCAGGCAGCGCATACCGATGTCGGCCCCAATGCGGTAGACCTCCCAATCGCGGCCACCACACGGGTGCGGCTTCTTCAGAGAGATACGGTCGCCAACTGCAAATGGGGTTGGTTCACTCGCGGGCATCAGGACCTCCCGCGGTCAGGCCCTCGTGGTCTCAGTCAGCGCCGGTCCCCGCAGGGCCTCGTTGATCTCCTCGCGAAGGGCCATACAGGCACGCCTCGCGTGGGCGGCAAACTGCTTCGGGTCATATGAGGCGTAAATCACCCCACGAGATGAGCTGATCACCATGCCCCTGCGGTCTGAGTTGGCGCCCAGCCTGGCGGCGGTGGCGGCGTCTCCGCCCTGCGCCCCAACTCCGGGGATCA
>CAZNHG010000581.1:0-1502 GCA_964572555.1 uncultured Devosiaceae bacterium
ATCACGGCCTGTCAGTAGCGAAATATCGCCGTGCGCCCCCCCATATAGTATTTATCGAATGAAGGACCCGTATTTTCGAAGTTCATTTCATGTCATCACAGGATGGCTCATGCGAATGGGCTGATATGATGGCGGCGATCATCCAGTCTTTACCATTCTTAGATCTTGTCTCAACCAATCCAATACCGGACTGGTCCGGTATCCAGGTGGACGAAGGTCGGATACTGCCCGACACCACCTGCGCCGAGACGCCTCCCGACGTCAGCCACCCGGGCGGCCGGCACGTTGTCCACCTTCAGATCCACCGCGCGTGCCACGAGGTGGTACGAGTTCCAAGCGGCATCGCAGCCCTGACGTCGGAGCTCCCGATTGGTCGCCTCGGTGCGGTAGCCGCTCGTCACCACGATGGTCCGACCGCCGAACTCGCGCTGCACGATCCACAGTAGCTCGTAGACCCGAACATCGATCTCGGCCACCTCGCCGGCCCGGACGTCGCGCAGCAGCCAGTCGAGGCGGGCAAGGCCCTCAGCGTTGGGCAGGCCGTTCACCCAAAAGGCCACATCGCGGGTGGCTTCGCCCGTCTCCTGGCGCACCAGGCTGAGGCGCCGGATGGCGCCGGCACGGGACGAACCAAGGGACAGACCGACCGCGCCGAGAGCGAGCACCCCCGTGAGCTCGCGCCGGGACAGACTGTGCTGTCGCCAGTCGAGCATAGATAACTGGGGGTGTCAGCGGGGCAGAGTTCGGGGGCTCAAAAGCAAACGGCCCGCCGCCGGTTGCCCGGGGCGAGCCGCCATGATTGCTAGTTAGCTGGACCCTACATCTTGTGGGGCACGATGTCAACACCTCAAAATCGTGTACTGCGACGCGCTCAGCGCTTCGCTGTGGCCGTTGTATGCCGCCAGCATCCCGTAGCAGGTATGACTCATTTCTGCTGTTCTGAGCCTTGAGTGCCGTTGAGGCTGTCCTATGCCGCGGGTGCCATGGTATCTGATGCGTCGAGATGGAGCATGAACTGGTTTCTCGCGCGTGCCCGCTGGGTGCTGATGAGAGGTGAATCGACGGAGAACGTAGGTTCTCGGCTGATTAGGATGAGCCTCGATGTCCGGAAAAATACCGTTGGTGATGCTACCCGCTTTCATGACGACGGCCACGCTTTGGCGGCATCAGATCGAGGCACTGGCCGACATCGCGGAGATCCAGGTCGTCGATCTGACGCAACACGATTCGGTCGAGGGCATGGCCAACGCGGTTCTGGAGGCGGCACCTGAACGTTTTGCACTGGCCGGGCTGTCGCTCGGTGGCTTCACGGCCTTCGAGATCATGCGGAGAGCACCGGAGCGGATCACCAAGCTGGCGCTGGTCAGCACCAGCGCGCGAGCCGACGCACCCGAGCGTCTAGAGGCACGCAAAGCCCAGGTGGAGATGGTCCGGGCCGGGCGCTTTGCCGAGGCCATGGAGCCGTTCCCAACGATCATCCAGAGCCACGAACGTCCGCTCAC